>NZ_JAGWCT010000043.1:0-32756 GCF_020657815.1 Clostridioides sp. ZZV15-6597
ATTAAACTCTATAGGTCAATTGAAACAACCATTTTATTTAGAAGGTTATATTTTTTTATTACCTTCTTTTTTTTATAATAAATTACTATTTGCTTAATAGAAAATATTCTAAGTTGCTTTTAAATAATGACTTTATTGTTTAATTGTACTAAAATAGTATATGTAGGTTACAAATAATCTAATAAATACTAAAAATTGGAGGTAATAAATATGGCAGATTGTAATTCATGTCCATCAAAGGGAAATTGTAATAGTCAATCAAATTGTTCTATTGAAAATAACCCTAACAATAAATTTGGAAAAATAATTGGTGTTATGAGTGGGAAAGGTGGAGTTGGTAAATCGACTGTAACTGCTTTACTTGCTAATAAACTAAATAAAATGGGATACAAAGTTGGTATATTAGACTCTGATATAACAGGACCAAGTATTCCTAGACTTATGGGTCTAAAAAATGTAAAAGCTTATTCTGATGGTTCTTATATTTATCCTGTAGAAAATTCAAACAACATAAAAGTAATGTCTATAAATCTTATGATAGATGACGAAAATGAGCCTGTTGTTTGGAGAGGACCTCTAGTTGGAGGAGTTGTAAAACAATTTTATACTGATGTACTTTGGGAAGAACTAGATTATTTACTTATAGACATGCCCCCTGGAACTGGAGATGTTGCATTAACAGTTATGCAATCTATACCTATAAGTGGAATAGTTATGGTTTCAGTTCCTCAAGATTTGGTATCTATGATTGTATCAAAAGCTGTTAATATGGCTAAAAAAATGAACATAAACGTTCTTGGAGTTATTGAGAATATGAGTTATATTCAATGTCCTGATTGTTCTAAAAAAATCAAATTATTTGATGGTGACTCTACTGAAAAGTTTTTAAATGACTTAGATTTAAAACTTCTAGGTGAACTTCCTATGACTAAAGAAATCATAGATATTACTCATAATGGTGTTACAGAAATTAGTAATGATTTAGACTCAGTATTAACTGATATTGTTGAAAATATTAAATAGATATAAATTAAAATTTTATAGTTTTACACTTTAACACTAAAAAAAGAGGTGTGTATTTATTTTGTAATATTACAAATAAAATACACACCTCTTTTACATCTATCTATGTTTTAAATACACAAAATATTCTTCTATCATATCTCCATTTTTCACTTTTACTAGATATTCATTATAGTGAGCATTGTATGGCTGTGTCATTTTACACTCTACTACATTTTCTATATCTTCCAATTCTAAGAGTTCTACATCTTTTAAAAATTTTCTTTCTAAAAGCTCCATTAGTCTTTCCATAACCTATTCCCCCACTTCTCCAACATAATTAAAATAAAGCAAATAAATTCTCTTCTTACAAAATTTACTTATTTATATTATATCCCATATCCTACAAATCCTAACAGAATTCATAAATTATTGTGAGAAAATATGCATTAACCTTTTAATAAATCTATCTTATAGTGATATATTAAGTATTCTTTCAATTATGTAAAGCACTCCTCTTAATCCAACAAATGGTGTATATGGATATATATTTACACTTTTTAAGTTTGGATTACTTATCTGTATATCTAACTTTGAATTATGATTCATATCAATACTAGTACCATCTCCAAATAAAACCAACAACTCATTTTCTTTTAAATATTTGTTTCTATCTAACTCATTATTTCCAATATATACGGATTCGTCCTTACAATCTGTATTATGTAATATGTTAACTCTATCAACTTCAAGACCTAATTCATTTAATAAATCTTTAAACCCTAAAGCAGTGTCATAATCTCCAAATACAGCACATTTTTTGCTTCCCTCATAAAAATAAAACTTCCTTTTTATATTAAATACTTGTCTTTTTATGCTAGATACTTCAGCTTCATAAGCACTTTTATTCAAATGCCACATAGTTACTTTTTGTATGTCTTTAATAAACTCTTCAGTATTTTTTATTCCATAAGGCTTTTTATACACATAAGGTATATTATACTTATCCTTCATAAAAGTTGCTGCTTTGATACCTTCTTTCCTAAGTACTATATTTAGACTAGACTTAGATGCATTTTCTATTTCCTCAATTGATGTGTATGATGTAAAGGTTACATTTACTTCTTTTTTGAAAAAAGTCTTTATCATCCTTTTAATTTCTTCACAATCTGATAAAAAATTATATTGGTCTATATTACATCCAATTATATTAAAGCTATCAATTTTTTCATTGCTCTCTTTTACTACATCCTTTGCTAATATATAAAAAAAATCTTCAACTCCTTGATTATAATCTTCTCTTAATCCACCTGTTGTGATTGGGATTAGCTTACAATTTACGGAATCACTTATAATATTGCAGATTCCTACTATATCCACACCTATAATAGAAGATACAGATGAAGCCATTACAAATATATACTTGGGTTTAATATTATTATCTATTTCAATTATAGCCTTTTCTAATCTATCATAATTTCCAAACGTAACATCGCTTTCACTCATATGAGTTGAATAAATCTTTGCTTTGTCTTCTCCATTTAAACTTCCAATTGCTTCTATAGCATAGTGAGTTGTTCCTGATGGACCAAATTCTATGACACAGGCTTCGCTTATTGATGATACTGTAAATATTATTCCCATTCTATCAGAAGGATTTGGAAAATATTTATATACTTCCATATTAAATCACTTCCTTTCTTGTAACTTTCTCCACATCAAATAATTTAATTAAAGTTTCCATTATGCCTATTGGAAGCTCAAATCCTATTTTTTGTGCATGTTCGTCTAACGTTATTTGCATAAGTCCCTTTTCTTTTAATAACATTGGACTTTCATGACCTATATAAATATCTGCATTTATAGTATCATACAAACTTCTAAGTGGTGCTATATTTGCAATTCTGCTTACATATGGATTGTGTCCTTTTTTTATTATGTTGTCTTTAAATAAACTATCTTGTTCATAAAGTTCACGCACTTTTATAAATTCTGGCACTAACCCTAATTCTGTTAAGAAATCCACTGTTTCAAATGCCATCATTGGTGTATTCCCATAAATTAGCTTTTTACCTTCCATTAGAAGTCTACATTTATTCAATAACAAATTATATCTTTGTCTTTGCTCTAATAATTCATCTTGTACATCTATATCTAAAATGTTACAAAGTTTATTATAGTTTTCCATTATAATTGACTCTTTCATGTTTTTATCAAAATATATGTATTCTATTCCAAATTTATTTTTCATATCTTCTGCTAAATCCAATGCTATCATATCTGTTACTATATTTAATTTAGCACTAGATGCACTTTTTATATCTCTTATAGTACATTTAGATGGTATTACACAATTTATTTTTACACCTTCTTTAGAAAGTAACTTTACAAGCTCTGTATCTTCTACATGCTCTTGTCTATGCCCTAAAATATTAACACCTTTTTTATTTGTATAATTCTCCATAACTGATGATAAACTCTTTAAAGCTCTTGTCATTCCAATTATATGAGAATTACATGTATAATGTTCGGTATTAACTGTTAAAACAGGTACACCAATCAGTTCTTCCAATTCCTCAGATAAAGCATTATAATCCTCACCTATTAATTCTGGTACACATGTAGTTACTATCATTATTGCATCAAATTTTTCAACTTCTGAAATATAATTTACAGCTTCTATTACTTTTTTTTCTGCACCAAAAACTATATCTTTATCTTTTAAGACTACTGAATAAACACTATCTTGACCAGACTGTCTATGATATGCAAAATTTTTACTATAATAAGTACATTCATTTGTTCCTACTATCACAAGAGCCATGTTTTTTATATATGATGCAGTTAATACAACTCCAAACAATGGACAATGAGTCCCTGGAAACACAGCATATGATAAAGATTTTATATCTTTATCATACGCTATATCTTTTAATCTATTTAATACATTTAAAGTATACATACTTTTTCCTTTCCAATCCTATTACTTATACAACTTTATAAATTTAAAGTTACACTTATATTACTTTTTATATTTTTTCAACTATAGTCATCTTAAATATTAAAATTTTATATACTACTAGTTCTTCTACATAACATTATTGGATGAATTCTAGGCTTTTTGCTAATTGGGTCTATATCTATATCACATTTTACCTTGTAAACATCTTTTATTATCTCTTCACTTATTACATTATTAGGATGTCCATCCGCTACTATAGCACCATTATTCATAATAATAAGTCTATCACTGTATTTGCTCGCTTGATTTATATCATGCAAAACCATAATTATAGTCATTCCAAATTTTTTATTTATATCTTTTACAAGCTCCATTAGTTCTAATTGATGAGATATATCCAAATATGTTGTAGGTTCATCTAATAAAAGTATATCTGGCTTTTGACAAAGTGCCATTGCTAACCATACTCTTTGTCTTTCTCCTCCAGATAAATTGCTTACCATTTTATCTTTATATGTTTCAAGACCTGTATTTCTCATTGCCCAATTTACTATCTCTTCATCATTTTTATTTTTGCTTTCAAAAAAACCTTTATGTGGTATTCTTCCATAATATATTAAATCCTTTACTTTTATATCCTTTAGGGAGGCATTATGTTGAGCTAATAATGCCACTTTTCTCGAAATTTCTTTATTACTCATGACCTTCATATTTCTCTTTCCAATATATATGTCACCCTGTTTAATTTTCAAAATTCTAGATAAGGATTTAAGTAATGTAGATTTTCCTGAACCATTTGGACCTAATATAGAAACCACTTCTTTTTCTTTAATGCTCACACTCAGATTGTCTATGATAATCTTATCTTCATAACCTATTTTGACATTTTTTACATTGAACATTAATAACTGCCTCTCTTTCTTAATAAATATAAGAAGAATGGACCCCCTATTATAGACATAATAACGCCTACTGGAATCTCTATAGAGCCTCCTATTGTTCTTGCTAATGTATCTGCAATTAATAATACTATACTCCCTAGTACTATACTAAATGGTATCGTATATTTATGGTCACTGCCAAGCAACATACGCGTTATATGTGGTACTATAAGACCTACAAAACTGATGACACCAACTATTGAAGTAGAAACACCTGCTAAAAATATAGCTACTAATGAGATTAAAAGCCTACTTTTATTTACATTGAAGCCAAGATTTGTAGCTGCATCATCTCCTAATTGTAGTACATTTGCACTTCTGATAAGGAAAATAGCTCCTATCAATCCTATAACAGAATACCATATTAGCATATTTACATCTAACCAAGTCTTTGTGGCTAAACTTCCATTTAACCACAACATTGCACTTTGAATTCTTTCACTATACATAGTTGATAAATATGATATCACACCACCTAATATAGTGTTTACAGCTACTCCAGCTAGTATAATTCGCTCTGGTCTAAGCCCATTTTTATACGCCATCAAATATACTACTCCACAAGATATGAGCCCTCCGATAAAAGCAACTATTGGCAACATACTTGTATATTGTGGAAATAAAAGCAATATTATAATAGCAGCTACACTTGCTCCTGTAGATATACCTGTTATACCAGGGTCTGCTAATGGATTTTTCATAACAGCTTGTAACAATAATCCTGAAACTGCTAGATTTGCACCAACTAACGCTGCTAAAATATTTCTAGGTAACCTCATCTTATAAACTATTGTAGTAACCATTGCATTATTTTCATTTATCAATGCATCAAATATTTCCCCAATACTTAAATTTACACTCCCTACAGTAGAAAAAACAATTAATAAAATAATTACAGTTATCAACCCTGCAAATATCAATAATACTTTTTTATTATCCATATTCTTCACCTAAAATTTATTTATCTCCATATAAGATATCTCCCAATTTATTTATTGAATCTTTGACATGTATATTTGCTGATACATTAAATATACTTGAGTCTAAATCTATAACTTTTCCATTTTTTACTGCACTTAATGTATCCCATGCAGGATTTTTATCAAAAGAATCATCAAATGCTTTTTTAGTCTCTTCTATATTCCCATGAGCAAATCTAAGTATGTAATCTGGATTTTCTTTTATAATTTGTTCTAAGCTAAATTGTATATAATCTGAATCCACACTATCTGTTAAGTTATCAGCTATATTTTCAGCACCTACTGTTTTAACCAAGTCACCAAGATATGAGCTCTTTGTAGCTAACATAAAATTATTTCCACCACCAAATAAAATAGCTACCCTTGGTTTTTTATCCTGTTTTTTTGACTTTTCTACTACAGATTCTTCTACTCCTTTTAGCTCTTTTAGAAGTTTTTTTGCTTCATCTTGTTTATTTATTTTATTACCTAAATTCTCTATGCTCTTAAGAAACTTTGTGTATGTTCCAGTTTCAAAATAGAATGTATCTAGGTTATATTCTTTCATACTCTTTTCAACATTTTCTTTAAACATACTATCAACTATAAATACATCTGGCTCAAGAGATGCTACAATTTCTAAATCAGGATTCATAGCTTGTCCTACTTCTGGTAGATTTTTATATTTTTCTGGTAGTTCAGATTTAGTCGTTGGAATGCCTACTAAAGTAGCATCTAATTTATCCAATACTTGTGTTGCTGCTACTGTGGCTGAGACAACTTTTACGTTGTTATTTGACTCCTTATTTGCAGACTCATCCTTTGACGGCTTTGAGCATCCTGTTAATATTAATGTGCTAAGTAAAAATACTGAGCATATTTTTTTAAATTTCATAAAAATTTCCTCCATAATAAACTTTATTTTAAAACTGTATTTTCTATTTAAACCTATATCTATCTAGTTACTTTGTATAATCTTATTTGCAAGTTCTATATATACTTGTGACATTTCATTATCTTTATCTTCTTCTATAATGGTTCTTCCATTATTCTCAGATTGTTGCATGATTTTATTTCTTGGTATATAGTGAAAAACTTTACTTTTTATTTCATCAGCCAATTTTTCAACTAATTCTAATTCATTTTCAACATTTTTAGCATTTAATATGAGTCCTTTTAAAGAGGCATATCCTCTATTTTTAAATTGCTCTACAGCTAAAGATATATTACTAGCAGCATACATTGACATCATTTCTCCAGAAGTTACTATATACACTTCATTTGCAAATCCATTTCTTATTGGCATTGAAAATCCTCCACAAACAACGTCTCCAAGTACATCATAAATTACTACATCTGGATTATATATTTCAAAGGCCTTTAGTTCTTCTAATTTTTCGAAAGCCGCTATTATGCCTCTTCCAGCGCACCCTACTCCTGGAGTTGGTCCTCCAGCTTCAATACATAATACTCCACCATATCCTTCAAATACTATGTCTTCAAGTTTCAAATCATCTTTCTTCTCTTTCATGACATCGAGAACTGTTGGTATAAATTTTCCTTTCATTAAATTTTTAGTAGAATCTGATTTAGGGTCACATCCTATTTGCATAACCTTATATCCTAAATGAGAAAGTGATGCAGATAAATTGGAAGTTGTTGTTGATTTTCCAATTCCTCCCTTCCCATAAATAGCTATTTTTTTCATTGACTTTTTACCTCTCTTACATCATAATATTATTTAACGAAATTAATTATCATTCGCAATAACTATTTTACGCGATATGTTTTTTAAATTCTTAACTATATTTGTTTTTTTATAAAAATATTTGTATAAATTTAAATGAGGTGATTTTTTGAAATGTTTTAAAGATAATATAGAACTTATCATTAATGATTTTTTTGACTGTTGTAATATCCCAACAAAAGTGATTAATAAGGATTTAAAAGAACTTTGTAGCGTTGGCTACAATGATAAACTAGAAAAGTACTTTTCTAGTTTAAACATATTCAATAATATAAAAAGTACAGATTTTATATCTAATAAAAACTTGTCCTATATAATGTTAAGTTTTTGCGATGACATACAATTTTTAATTATGCCGATACATAAATTTGATATTTCTAATGGCTATTTTGTTATAGGACCTTTTAAATCATGCATTAATAATGATATTGAGTTTTCTGACATACCATTTAAGCCTCTATCATGTATAGATTATATATCAAATCTTTTATCAGAAATATGTAATGATAAAATGAAACACAAACCAGCTCTTAGTTTTTATGTAAAAAAAACTATCGATTATATTCATAAAAACTACTCAGAAGATATAACAGTAAGTGATATATGTAATGATTTACAACTTAATAAAAGTTATTTTTGTTCCCTATTTAAAAAAGAAAGTGGATATACATTTACTAATTTTCTCAATAAAGTTCGAGTCGAAAAAAGTAAAAAATATTTACTTCGAGAAGATATGTCTATTTTAGATGTTGCTGTATTTGTTGGGTTCAATAGCCAAAATTATTATAGTATGGTTTTTAAAAAGTTTAACAACCTTACACCAATTGAATATAAAAATATTTATAACTAAAAAATATCATTCTGCAAAGGATGATATTTTTTAGTTATAAATATTTTGACGAAAAAAGTTAATTCTTTGTTAAGTTAATTTTATCCAAAATATGCTAAATATCACCTCAAGTATTTAAATTACTATATGATATAAGTTTTCTCAAATTAACAACAACTTAAAGATTTAACATTCTCTTAACCTATACTTAACAAAACGTTAATATTTAAATTGACAAAATTTGTTATTCTATATTATGGAAACGATAAATTTTAGTTAATAAAGTTTATAATTCATATAAAAAATTTATTAATTTCTTAAGGGAGGAAATGTCGTGAATATAGCAATTAGTCTTATCGGTGGTCTTGGACTTTTTCTTTATGGAATGAGTTTAATGGGAGAAGGTTTACAAAAATCGGCAGGAGACAAATTAAAGAAAATCATCGAACTCTTAACAAGTAATGTTGTTATGGGTGTATTGGTAGGTACAGTTGTTACAGGTATCATACAAAGTTCAAGTGCTACTACTGTAATGGTTGTAGGATTTGTAAATGCAGGAATAATGAATCTAAGTCAAGCCATTGGTGTAATAATGGGTGCAAATATAGGTACTACTGTTACTGCCCAACTAGTTTCATTTAATCTTGAAGGAATCGCCCCAATTGCATTAGGTATAGGTATAGTATTTTATTTATTTACATCAAATCAAAAAACAAAACACTTAGCTGAAATACTTATTGGTTTTGGTATATTGTTTACAGGTATGGAATTTATGAAAGATGCAGTAGCTCCACTTGCTGAATATAAGGGATTTACTGATACACTTTTATATTTTAGTAAAAATCCTATACTTGGTATATTGGCAGGATTTGCAATAACTGGTATCATACAAAGTTCAAGTGCTTCTATGGGTATGCTAATCGCTTTAGCTTCTCAAGGAATACTTCCTCTATCAGCTGCTTTACCTATACTTTATGGAGATAATATTGGTACTTGTGTTACTTCACTTTTATCAAGTGTTGGTGCAAATAGAAATGCTAGACGTGCAGCTGTAATGCATTTAAGTTTTAATGTCATTGGTACAATAATATTTATGCTTGTTTTAAATAAACCTATATCAGCTATAGTTACTCATTTTAACCCAACTGACACAGCTAGACAAATAGCAAATGCACATACTTTATTTAATCTTACAAATGTTATAATATTATTGCCATTTTCTAAATACATAGTTAAATTAGCAAACAAACTTATACCTATTAAAGAAACTGAATCAGAAGTTGTAAACAATACTAAGTACTTAGATGAAAGAATGTTTAGTACTCCATCTATAGCACTTGGTAATACTGTACAAGAAGTCGTTAGAATGGGACATAAGGCCACAAACTCTTTAGAACATTCAATTGCAGGTTTTTTAAATAAAAGTAGTGAAGATATTAAGAAAACTTTTGAGTCTGAAAAAGTTGTTAATAAATTGCAGAAAGATATATTAAATTATTTGTTAAAACTTTCTAAAGAACCACTTAGAGATGATGAACGATTTAGAACAGATTTACTTTTCAATACAGTAAATGATATCGAAAGAGTATCTGACCATGCTGAAAATATAGCTGAGTTGGCTATGACTGTTAAAGAAATGAATGTTAACTTCTCTGATAGTGCAATAAAAGAAATCTATGAAATATACAATAAAACTATGACTAACTTTAAGGATGCTTTAGTAGTTTTAGATGTAAAAGATTTTGAATTAGCAAACAAAGTTTTAGAAGTTGAAAATGAGGTAAATTACTTAGAAAAAACTTTTAGAAATGCTCATATGATTAGATTAAATAATGGCAGTTGTACAATTGATGCTGGTGTACTTTACCTTGACTTACTTACTAACTTAGAAAGAATTTCTGACCACTCAACAAATATAGTAACGCAAGTTTTAAAACTTAAACAAAAAATATAGTGATTACAATTTATATTTAATTTTAATTAACTACTTAATATAATAAAAAGCTATAAATAATAATTTTATTATTTATAGCTTTTTTAATTTAATTAATATAAATTTGGAATATGTATTTTACTTTTTCTCTTATATAATAAACAAGTATCTTAAACATTTGATTTAATTTTCAGTATGGGATTTTTTAATAATTGCTCAAAATCATCTTGTGGCATTGGCTTTGCATAAAAATATCCTTGTGCCAAATAACATCCAATTTCTTTTAGTCTTATCACTTGTTCTATACTTTCTACCCCTTCACATATAACTTTCATATTTAATTCTTTTGCCATATTTACCACTCCACGCACAACAGCTTGTTCACGACTACCATGCATTCCTTTTTGTATAAATGTACGGTCCAACTTAATTATATCAACAGAAAATTGTTGTAATAAACCAAGAGATGAATATCCAGAACCAAAATCATCTATAGAAATAGGAAATCCTAATTCTTTTAGTTGATTAAAATGACTCAAAATCTGATTGAGATTTTCAACAAAAATGCTTTCTGTGACTTCTATTTCAAGGTATTTGTGAGGTATTTTATAGGAATCTGCTATTTCTATCAATCTTTCTGAGAAATTTTCATTATTAAAATGAATTCTGGAAAAATTACAAGATACTGGACTAATATTTAATCCCAAATCCATCCATCTCTTTAACAGTTTGCAGACTTCTTCATAGATATAAAAGTCAATTTCTACTACAAATCCGTTTTTTTCAAAATAAGGAATGAATTTTCCAGGACTTATTATACCTTTATCTGGATAATTCCATCTTACCAGTGCTTCACTTCCTACCAATTTATTTGTATTCATATCTACCTTTGGTTGAAAGTATGGAACAAACTCTCCATGTTCTAAGGCTATTTGCATCCTATCTGTTAGGTTTCTTTGATGTAACCCTTCCTCTCTCATAGTCATATCATAAAGTACAACACAACTTTTGTGAGTTATTTCTGTATTTCTTCTCGCATAATTTGCTAGGTCAAGCATAAGAGATATATCATGTTTTTCAACTTCATTTACTATGTATACGCCAAATACAAGAATAAGTTGGTAAGTTTTTCTCATTTTTTCTACCCAATCATTTAATTGATTATCAATCTTAAAGAGACGTTCTTCTAAGCAATCCCAACTATTGTATTTTAATAACATAACAAATTGGTCTGCAGAAACGCGAGCACAAGATTCTTCAAAAGAGACAGTATTTTGTAAAGCTTTAGCTAATGCACAAAGTATTTCATCTCCTTCTGAAAATCCTAAAGTGTCATTAATCGTTCGAAATTGTTTTATATCTAAATAAACAATCACATATGAACCGCTTTCTGCATTTCTTAAACTCTTAATAGCTTCTTTACAAAATTTATTTAAATTCCAAATTCCTGTAAGACTATCTCGGTATAACAAACTCTCAATACGTTTATTGTTTTTTGACTTTAATAAAAGTAGAAAACTCAAAAGTATAATAATAATAGCCGCTATTATAATAACTCCTCCAATAATTGCCATTGGATGCTGATGAATAATATCTTTCCAAGTTATATCATATTGAATTATTGTATTTTTTAAAATTATTCTGTCCATTTGTTCTGTTGACATGTATTGAATACATTTATCTAGTATAGAAAATAACCTTGAATCTGCAGAATCAGAAATACCAATACTTATTTCTTCTGCATAGTTTGTCAAGGTCGAAACAGAAAAATTTTCATAACGAGGATTGGACAATAGATAATCTGCAATATATGTATTTACATAAACAGCATCCACTTTATTCTTTAATACAGCTTCAAAACATTCTTTTGGAGAATTATAATATTCTATAGTTCTATCTAGTTTCCCATCTTCAGTAATATTTTTCCCAATTAAAGAACCATTTACAGCTGCCACTTTTTTAATTTTATTTTCTTTTCCTCCACTAACTAAAACTACTGGAGCACGTAAATAATACTGAGTTGTTCTTATATTGTTTTTTTGGTTATTAATATAATCGTTTTCCATACCACAAACTATAGATGTGCTAGAATCTTTTGATACTTGAAGTGCTTCATTATAACTTTTTGCAGAAATAAATCTAAATTTTAACCCAGTGTTATTTGTAATTTCCTTAAATAAATCAGCAACCACACCAGAAAACTCGCCTGTTTTGGAATCACCATATTCTAGTGGTGCCTTTGTAGAATCATACACAGCTGAAATTTCACCAGATTGTTGTATATATTCTTGCTCATCTTTTGTAAATACTGGCTTCTGAGCAGTACTTATAGAAAAATATTTATTGTATAATTTTGTTTCATAACTTGAATTCCTAAGTGTCAATGTATTCAAAGCAGAATTCAGTTGAGATAATAAATCCAGCTTCTTATTTGAAACCACAGTATAAAGTGGCTCTGGAGAAAACTGTGCTACACTTTTAAATGTACTAGTCCGACCAAGATGTGTTATAGCAACACCGTCAAGATTTCCATTTTTTAAATTTCTTAACAAATCATCTGTTTCTTTATAAGATATAATTTGAACTTCAAAATCATTTGTTTTACAATATTCTTTAAAGTTTTCAGCATCCTTACTATTACTAATAATACCTACTTTCATATCCTGAAAAGAATCAAAATCCTCATAATCATAACGAGTATCGTCCACTCTTACATTTAAAGTTGTATAGATATTACACATTGGTAGGGTTGGAAAAAGCATTTCTTTTGTGCGTTCTTTTGTATAATAGACACTAGGAAGAACATCTATCTCACCTGATTTTAACATTTCAAAAGCATTTTCCCAACTTTTACAATCTACTATTTCATATTTCCAGTTAGTGTACTTAGTAATTTCTTGTAAGTATTCAAAATTAAATCCTATATACTCTCCATTTTCATTTCGACTCATATAATCGCCATCATCATAATACCCGACTTTAACTGGAACCCTATCTGAAGCAGAGTTAATTTCTATTGGAAAAGAAAGAAAAATCATACAAACAATCAGAATCAATTGAAAGGATTTTAACTTCAAAATTTTGTCCTCCTCCCTCTTAGTAGATATATTATATCATTTTAAATAGAAAAATAGAATATACTGCCAGTTTTTTAACTTTCAAAATACTTCTAAGGTATATATTACAAGTGACAATACAGAAAACTTAACTTATATAAATATACCACTTTTTATACCTACCATACATAATAAGAATACTTAAAAAAGCTATATAAATTTGCAAAATAACAAATTTATATAGCTTTTAATATGATAAAATAATTAATTTTTTATATAGTTTTTTATAATTACATCAAATTGAAATTTCTATAAATTAATTTGATTGAACAATTGATACTTTAATAATATCCCCATTTTTTCTTTCTAGATGAACCACTTCTCCAGTCAAATCATAATCAAATGCCTTAACTAATATTTCAGTAACTTTTTTACCATCAACTACATCATCTTTTCCATTAAACAAATCTAAAGCATTATTTTCAATCATTCTCTTTGCAAAATTTACAGGTAATTTTATATGTATTTTGTCGCCTGTATGTGACAGAACCCTTATTCTTAAAAACTTTTCTAAATTATTTCTTGGTGTTTGTTTTGATGCCATTCTATTAAATCACTCTCCCCTTATTTTTTATTTAATAATAAATTTTATTCTTAAAAATATCTTTATATGTATCTATTATAAAAGTAACACTATTATTTTCTGTGTTTAATTTATACCTAACTCTATCCAACATGCCAATTTCATGAGCGCATATAATTTTTTTAATAATTGTACATTTTTAGACTTTATTTTATAATTATTCTATATACTTTATACTCTCAATGAAACTTTTTTATCAGAATGTTTTATTATATAAAATATTAAAATTAAACTAATCTATTTATCACTAAATAGTATCAGGGGGACATATTTATGATAGAAAAAATTAAAAACATGTTAAAAAATTGCAATCATGATATATATATTTCACCACACAAATTATTAAGACCATATATAGCCCATTATACAATAACTGTTCCAGATAAAAATTCTATAGAAAACCTGACATTGATACCTGATGCAAGTGGATGTATGGTATTTGAATTTAGTAAAAAAGGTATAAATAGCAAATTTTGGGGTGCTACAACAAAAACTACTATTGTAAAAAACGATATAGAAAATATACTCTTTAGGGTATTTGTTGAATTTCTTCCATGTGGAGTATACTATTTGACAGGTTTTCCTCAAATAGAATCAGCCGATTTAATAATTCCTGTTAAAGATTTTAACACTCAACTTGATTTGGAAACTAATTCTATCTTTGAAAAGTCCAGTACTCTTAAAGAACTCATTGAACAATTTGATAGGTTATTTTTATCGTACTTATTTAAATCTAATATAAAAGATTTAACAATACCAATTCTTATAGATGCTAGAAAACAAAACTCTATCATGTCTGTTAAAAATATTGCTCAAATTAGTTGTTATAGTGAACGCCATTTAAATAGGATTTTTAATAATTCTCTTGGTATGAGTGTTAAGACATACCTTAGATTATTACGTATAAACATGACACTACAAGAAATACAAAGTAATAAGATGTCATTTACAACTTTAGCTCAAAATATAGGTTATTATGACCAATCTCACTTTATAAATGATTTTAAATCTATTTGTGGTGTTAATCCAACAACCTATATAAAAAATTTGTCTGATTTTTACAATGAGAAATATAAATTTTAACATATAATTATATAAAGTTTATATTTGAGGAGTGATTTAAAATGATAGAATCAAGATGTGGAATTTTGTGTTGTGAATGTAAGTATAAGGAAGATGTAAATTGCGCTGGATGTACAAATATTGATAAACCTTTTTGGTCTGAAGAATGTCCTGTAAAATCATGTTGTGAGAATAAAAATCTTACACATTGTGGCCTATGTGACACATTTCCATGTGAAATATTAACTCAATTTGCATACGATAAAGAGCAAGGTGATGATGGAAAAAGAATTTCTCAATGTGAAAAATGGGCTTCTCTAGCTTTATAATAGTATAGTATTTATATATTTTATCTTATATATAAATATTATACTATTACTTTAATACATAATTATATATTCTCTAAGATAGATAGCTATTATTCAATATAAAATAATAGCTATCTATTTTTTTTGCAAATAAACATTGATTTTTAAATCTCTTAATTTTAGATTTTAATATTTATGTCAGTTAAATGTCAGTAAAGTATTTTATCTACATTTTCACTAATATATAGCAATACAAAGCTTTTTAATTTTTTTATGGTTAAGGATAAACAAAAAATGTTAACTAAAAATTACAATTAAGTAGACATTTTTATTAATCTGTGATACAATAGTATTTGTAGTAATACACAATTAAATCAAGTATATCTTGATATAGGTTAATAGGAGTATTTTTAATGAATAATGGAATAGTGAAATGGTTTAACAACGAAAAAGGATTTGGTTTTATAACAGTAGACGGTGGAGATGACGTATTTGCTCATTTCTCAGCTATACAAACTTCAGGATTTAAATCATTAGAAGAAGGTCAAAAAGTAAGCTTTGATATAGTTAAAGGTGCTAGAGGTCAGCAAGCAGAAAACATAACTATATTATAATTATATAGATTTTTTCGGAAAGACTCTTTTAAGAGTCTTTTTTTATTGATAATATATATGATAATTATTAATTAAGTAAATAATATTGTTTGGACAAATGAAAAAAGCCCTCTTCTAAATATAAAATAATCTTCATAAATAAAAGTTAATTCAGTAAGGATATATAGTATGTTGTATATAAAAAAATCCAATAGATTAACTCTATTAGATTTTTATTTCATATATAAACATTTTTCATTAATGTTTTCAAAAGTTTAATAATGTTTTTGAAATTTTATCAAACCTTTCATTAGATATACCAAATTTTTGCTTAAATTTTTCATCGTTCATTCTTTCAATAATCACTTTATTTGGAGATAATTCATCAATAATACTTTTTATCTTATTAATAGATTCCTCATTATCATTATATCCCTTGATAATTGTTACTTCTAAAATAAATTTTCCTTTATACTGTTTATTAAATAAAATCATATTTGAAATATATTCTTCTAGAGTATACCCTACAATTGGTCTCTGAATTTTTTGAAAATCTTTTTCCGATATTGTTTTTATCTCTCCAATAATTTCATCACACATATTGGCTACTTTTATATATTCATCTTTACCTAATAAATATCCATTAGAAAGTAATCGTACAGGCACTCTTTTACGTTTTACTAACTCAATTACATCACAAACTTTATCATTCAATAGGGCTTCTCCTTTTGAATTAATGAAAACTAGTTCTGCTTTATACTTTTCTATCATACGTTCTAATTCTCTAAGTGAGTCATCAATCTTGTCAAATGATTGAGGTGTATCTACTTTATTATATGACCTTCCAATAGGACAGAATATACAATCAAAATTACAATACTTTTCAGGAAGTATGTTTACTTCTAATACTCTTTTGCCATCCTCAATATAAATATCTTTATAACTAAAACTACTCATTACTCTACACTCCCTCAAATTAATTTATTGATACTTCTTTATTGTTAATATCTAAAATGGAAATTTTACATGTTCCACCTAAATTTTCTTGAACTATTTTCACTAAATCATTCAAAGCATTCTCAAATTCTTCAAATCTGCTTTCATCTACTAATTCAATACATAAAAAGGCATTGTTTGTATTTTCAGTAAGCATTGTTCTCACTGCTTCACGCCAATTCCAACACCTACAAATTGCTCCACCATTATCTTTATAAACTATTTCTCCTTCATATGGAGATGAGTTTTCCCCTGCTCCTAATGGTATAAATTCTTCATTTCCAACTGCTCTAGTCAACCTAATATCTCCTATAAATTTGTCTATGTCTTCTCCACCACAAGGCAATGCATATTTTAGTGAAATAGAATTGTAAATATCCACTAAGGGGTTAATAGTTGCTATATGATTTCCATTATGAACTCTTTTTAACAATGCCTCAATAGATGACCTTGCTCCTTTTTTCGTTTTAAATTTTTTGAATGCTTCTCTCCATACTTTAATTACTTGGTTATTGCTAAATTCTACATCCTTCAAGTGTTTTAATGCATATTCTTCTCCCTGCAAAATCATTTCCTTATATTCTTCTTTATCCATTATAGAATTGTCTATGTCCTGACAAATAACAACTCCAATCTTTGAACTAGGAAATAGGTTCCAAAACTCATTCTCAACAACAAATTTTTTCATTAGAATACCTCCTCAACTTTAAAATATATAAAAATAAAAAAGCCTACAGAAATATTATTAAATATCTCCCAGGCTTTTATCCTTCCGTGTACACAATAACCGTGCGTTTTCTCTTGGACCTGCCCATTATAAAATGCGGAACCCTAGAAAACTAAACTATATATTTTTGTAATTTATAAAATACAAATAAATTTTAGCATAATATAAAATTTAAAACAATACTATATTGGATTCTTCTATTTATATTATACAAAATAATATTTAAAGGTTATTTAGCTAATCTAATAGAATACTACATTATTAATATAGTTTTATTAATAAAATTATAAGTATAAAAATTTCAAAATAGGTCTATTTTAAATGTAAGTTATAAATCCCAATTAAAATAGACTTAAATTTCATTTTATGTTAAAATCTTTACAGTAATAAACAATTTTATTTTAAGGAGATAATTTTATGAATAATTACTTAAAATTTGCTACATATCAACTCATAGGCTTTACATCTTCTATACCTAAACTTATAAAAATCAAAAAAAATCCAGATAAATTTAGCTTAAAAGAAAAATTTGAATTTATGCAAAAACAAGCTAAAAAATCTTTAGATATAGTAAATATAGACCTTAATATACTTGGCAAAGAAACATTACCAAAAGAACCAATCTTATTTGTTGTAAATCACTCAAGTATGCTTGATAGTTTTATCCTAGCAGCAAGTGTAGAGAGACCAATTGGATGTGTAATTGCAGATGAGCCAGTTTGGAGAAATATACCTATATTTAAAGAATGGGCAAAGTTGTTAAGATGTGTATATGTAAACAGAAAAAATAATCGAGAAGGGATTAAAAGTATTGCTGAAGCCTCACAAAATATACTTACAGGCCAGAGTATGGCAGTGTTTCCAGAAGGGGATTTAACATGGATTAAAGAACCAAATTCACTAGTATCAGATTTTAGAAGTGGAGCCTTAAAAATAGCATATAAAGCAAAGTGTCCTATTGTTCCATTAGTCATAAAAAATTCAAAAGATACTTATGAAGGATATCAACCTATTGGTAAAATTAATTCTGTTCCTGTTGAAGTTGAATTCCTAGAACCAATTTATGACCATATTGAAAATCCTAGACTAAAATCTTCTGTATTAGGCGAAAATATAAAAAAAAATATGATAAGCAAAATAGAAAGTTTTAGAAAAACAAATAAAAACTTTTAAAGAATTTTAATGTTAAAATTTATTGACTATAAAAAATTTTAATGTTAAAATTTTTTTAAGAGGTGATTAAGGTGGCAAAAAATACAAAACAAACAACGGTTCACATTGATGAAACATTACTTAAAGAAGTTAAAAGAATAGGAATTAATGAAAATAAAAGTATATCTCAAATAATAAATGAATCAATAATAGATTATGTATTAGTTTACAGAGAAAACGAAGACAAAGAAAAAAATGAACACGATAAAAATTTAAATGATACAATAAATGCTTTTAAAAGAGAAGAAGAAAAAAGAATCGAAGCAAAAAGTGCTGCTAGAGCTATAGCAGAAGCAAAAAAACGAGTTCTCTACTAATAAAGATAAAAAATCGGTACAAACTATGCACCGATTTTTTTATATCTAAAACATATTTAAAAGCACTTAAATTTTCTTTAAATTATATCAAATCTCCAACAACTTTTACTTTTATAAGGAGTGCATTACCTGGAAGATATGCAAGTGGAACATCTTCTATATTTAATACTTCTATAGTATCCTTTTTAGCACCTGCTTTTAAAGCTTTATTTATGGCTTCTTGTTTTGCATCTTCTATAGCATCTTCTCTAGACATTTTATCTAAACTGTACACTTTTTCTACATCTCCACTTATTTGCCCTAAAGCCGCACCAATAGCATTTGCTGCGGTATAATGAGGAGGTCTTATAACATCACTTATGCCTTTTAGTTTTTCTGGGACAATTATACTTCCTCCACCAGTTAAAACTAATTCAACATCATTTTGGCTAGTCTTCATTTGGTCTACAGCATCTTCTAGTTTTAAAATTACTTTTTTATATACATCATCACAATAATCTTTATCTAAATTTTCAACATTACTTTTTCTATCCTCAAATGCCATGCCTAACTTTGTAACAACATCTGATAAAGTTAAAGTATCACCACCAAATATTATTGCATCTTCAGTTATTCTATACCCTACACTCTCAGGACCTATTTTTATATTATCTTTTTCACCTTTTACACAAGTTCCCCCAGCAAGTCCAATGGTTAAAACATCTGGCATTCTAAAGTTTGTATGTACTCCTCCAATTGTAACAGGAATTGAAGATTCTCTAGGAAATCCATTGTATAATACACCTAAATCACTCGTAGTTCCTCCAACATCTAGTACTATTGCATTTTTTACTTTTGATAAAAAGGATGCTCCCCTTATAGAATTTGTTATTCCACATCCAATTGTGAAAATAGGATACTTCATTGTGTATTCTAAATTCATTAATGTTCCATCATTTTGACTAAAATATATTTCTGCATCTATTCCTAAATCTTTCAATGCTTTCTCAAATCCTAAAGAAACAGCCTTACCTACTCTAGACAATGCAGAGTTTAAAATTGCTCCGTTTTCTCTTTCCAGGATACCTATATTACCTATTTCATTTGATAAGGATATTGGAATATCCCCAAGAATCTCTCTAACCCATTTTGCAACTTCTTCTTCTTGTTGCTTATTTACAGGAGCAAATACTCCACTTATTGCAACACTTTCTACCTTACCTTTTATCTTATTGCAAAAATCTACTACTTCATCTTTACAAAGTTCATTTATCTTTCTTCCATCAAACTCATAACCACCAGATATCAATATTGAATCTAATTCTATTTTTTCTCTTAAATCTTCTGGCCAATCTATAAATGGTAAAATGGCAGTGGTTGCTGGCTTTCCTATTCTTATCATTGCTACATTATTAAGCCTTTTTCTTTCTACTATTGCATTTGTACAGTGAGTTGTACCAAGCATAGCATATTTTATTAATGAATGGTCAATTTTACTTTCATCTATAACTTTTTTTAAGGCATTATAAACACCAGTTTCAACATCTTTTGTAGTTGCTACTTTAACTGAATGGATTACTTTTAATTCCTTATCCAGTATACAAGCATCTGTATTTGTTCCTCCAACGTCAATTCCTACACGATACATCAAAATTTCCCCCTAAATTTTTATTTTCCTTGTAATTCTTCTACTGTTTTATACTCTACATCATACCCAAAGTATCCAGGTCCAACTGTCTCAATTCCTTTTTTAGTTCTCCATTTTTCATTACAAGGAAAAGCTACTACCATCACACGAGAACCATATTTTATTCTTTCTGTAGTTATTGGGAATCCAGTTTCTAAATCTAATATTGCTATTAAATCTGGTGTAATACAAAGTGGTGTACTACCTTTTTTTGCAATTAGATTTTCATTTTGGAATAGTACAGAGTATTCTCCATCATATCCATTAATTCCAGCAAAAAATGCATGCCCTCTAGTAAACCCACCTTTTAACTCTCTTTTAATATCAACTACTTTTCCTTCAAATAATTTGTATCCTTTTAATTCTTTCAATATATTTTCAATAGCACCTTTTGAGTCTGACTTATTCTCAAGTAAAAATCCTCCTATAGTTTCAGCTATAGTCAAGGTATTTCCTATAGCAGCTTTTTTGACTTGAGCTCCGCTTAAATTATAGTCACTAATAGAAGAACTTCCTCCCATCTCTACTGTTAAAGTTCTAGCCAATCTTTCTGACCAAATTCCATCAACAGGATAAAGGATAGCTGAATTACCCTTTTCATCAGCCATTACAGCAGGTGAGGCTTCATACCCTTCAAGATAAAAAGTTACCATTTGAGCTTCCGGAAACGCTCTACCCATAGAATCTGCATCCAAAATAGGAAGCCCTTTTTTTGCAGCAACTGCTATTGGCATAAGTGAATTTATTCCCCCTATTTCTATAGGAATTATAACATCAACTTTTCTATTCAATAATTTTTCCATTATCTCTAAAGGAGTAGTTAATTCCACTTCAGAAAGTAATTTTTCTATTGTAATTACAGGAGAACCCATACCAGATACTGGTACTACTAAAGCATCATCCTCTAGTTCATCTAAACTAATCACTTTTACAGGCCCATACTTTTTAATTGCTTGTTTTGCAACTAATTTACCTATGTATGGGTCTCCTCCTCCTCCAGTTCCAAGCACTGCTGCGCCAACTGCTATTTTATCCACGCTTTCTTCTGTTAAAAATCTCATGTTACTTTCTCCTCATATCCAAATTTATTTTATACTTTACAAGCATATTTCATTAAACTGCTTTTTTTACTTCTTGTTTGTTTTTTGATGAACAAATCACTTTCCCAATAATTGATTGTATTATAAATCCTGCTATAAATCCATCTAAAGGTGCTATAGTAGTAAGAGTTATAAATCCATATGTAGAAAGGTATGTTATTAATATACCAATTATCCAAGATATTATTGAATGTTTAACTATTGGTTTGTATGCTATCCCCTTATCAAATCCTTTAAGTTCTTGTTTTACTATATAATATTCTGCTGTATACACACCACCAACAGGTGCAATAACAATTCCAAGTAAATTTAAAAATCCTATAAATCCTTCATATATTCCAAATACAGCTAATAAAGTTGCTACAACACCAAGAACTATAGTTAATACTTTTTCAGGAGCTTTTTTTAGTACAAGAGCTATACTTAGTGATGCAGAATATACATTGCTTGTATTTGTAGTCCATTGAGCTAATGTAAGTACAATTATACCTGGTATAGCAATTCCTAATGTAATAAAAATTCTCATAATATCTGAAGTACCCATACATTTTACTAATATTATTGATACTACTATCATAAAGGCATTTCCAAATTGTATCCCTAGAAAACTTGAAAGTGCACAATCTCTTCTACTTTTAGCCCAGCGACTTATATCAGGAGATACTATTGCTCCAACTATTATTATACTCATTGATAGAGAAACTCCACCTGCAAATGTCATAGTCGATTTCATATTATCATCAACTGGAATTCCATTTGCTTTAAAAGACAAGAATATAGTTAACATCATAAGAATTAATAAGAATGGTACTGAATACACACTTAATTTTTCCATTGCTTTATATCCATAAATAGCTGTACTCATCATCAAAAGACCACCTATGAGGCTTAAAACTTGCATGCTCACATCTAGATTAAATATATCTTTTATTATTATTTGAGCATTTTGAGCAAAGAAGCCTACTTGAACTCCAAACCATCCTAATAGAGAAACCCCTATAACTAGAGAAAATATTTTTGCTCCAGCTTCTCCAAATACATATTTTGTTATCATAGATGTAGATAGACTTGTAGATGAGCCAACTAAAGAGCATATAGTATACAAAATAGCAGAAAAAAATGAACCTACAATTACTGATAATATTGCTTGTTTCATTGGCATACTTTGAGCTAACTCAGCTCCTAAAATAACAGATGATAAATCCACGCCTATTGCTACTAGCACTGAAAACATAGCTACCCAACCACGTTTTTGATTCTCTGGAACCTGTTCCAAGGCATAATTAATTTTTTCTTCTTCCATTTTCATCCCTCCATTAAAATTGTAAAACCATTTAGTTAGTTTATTTTACAATTTTCTAATTTATAAATTTATTAACAACTATATATTTATAATTTTCATTTAATATATAGTTTTAAATTTTCTGAAATAATTTTATAATAAAAACGCCTCTTGGAAAAAATCCAAGAGACGAATACCAATCCGTGTTACCACTCTTATTAGTAAAAATTTATTTTACTCACTCATTTTCTTAAGGCGAATTAAACCACTACTACAATAGAGCTGTAATAGTATTCTCCAAAGTCCTTTTCACATAAATTCCAATATTAGTTCTCAGCTAAATCTAACTCTCTGTAAAATTCCTTTATGCTACTTTCTTCTTCTGCGAATCTACGTTATTTATTTATGATTTATATCATAATATATATGCAATATTTTGTCAACTTAAAAAGTAAATTACTTGTATTTTTTAGTTTTATATGTAATTTTTTATATTATTACTGTATTTATATTTTGTATTTTTTAAATTTAATAAAATTTTATATTATTTTTATATACAATTGAATATAATTTTACAAATTATTTCCATTTTATATAATGGATACTACTTGTTACTCAGGTAAAATTATACATTCAATTCAAAATCTAGCTTATCTCGTTCTATGCCATTAATGATAAGCACAATCGAATGGATGTCTGAGTAATGTTTCCTTACACTTACATCTGCAAAAGAATGTTTTTTCTCGTAAAACTTCTTCTGATTTTCTTTTAATAAAACTTCTGATATTTTAAATATCTTCCTCTTTCTTTTTCCATTGGATTTTACATAATCAATCCCATATTCGAGTCTTACTTTTGTAGTTTCCTTTGTTAAAATTGAAAATGAAAAAGTTATATCTCCTCCCATTGAAACTGTCGTTGTGTCTAAATCAAAGTCCTGAATATCAATAGAAGCAATATCGTTGTATCCAAAAATGGCTAACACATCTCGATTGCCTTTTTTTTGTAGAGTTCTGCAACCATGTTTTACAATCCAGTTAGTATATTCATTTACACCATACCAATCTTTTGCAAGGTTTGCAACTAAATCTGGATGTGTTTTTGAAATGTCATTTAGATTATTAGCAACACTCTTTCGTACATACAGTGATGAGTCGGTTTTTAATTGTTCCAATATAGGTAGAATGGGTGTAGAGTCTTTTTTAAATTCAGTTAGTGCTTGACTCCACGGCAACTGTGGACGGCAACCTTCACTTGCAAGTCTTCGGACATGTTCATTTTTATGCTTAGACCAAGCAAACATCTGTGCCATCATACGTTTTTCATCCTTAATGATAAATGCACGTACAGCAAACTCTGAAGACCAGTATTCAGTATTTCTTTCTAAAGCACTTATAGATAAATCCCAATTAGTTTCATTCTGCCCATAAACCTCAACAAAGTCTGGAAAGAAAAAAGCAAAAGAAAAGCCAGAAACTGCCTTTTCAAGAATGTCAAGAGCTTCTGCATATTCTACTGGTAAATACTCTCCCAAACTTATACTTATTTTTCGACATCTGCCCTTTAACCCTAAATCATTCCATGTCTCATCCAGTATAGATTTTAAGAACTCATCTATCTTAAATTCGGTGTAAACTGATTGTATAGTCGATGCAATCTCATGAAGTGACTCATAATTAAACATATTTTTTAGTAAGTCAGGCATATGAATATCTCTCCTCCCATATTTAATTTATTAATCATATCTCACATTATACAACAGTATGTTATATTGTTAAATCTATCTATTGAAAATACTTCACACTACACATTCTAAAATATCATGAAGTATCTACTGACAGAAAAAATGTCCGAACAGCCTATAAAAAAAGGCTATACGAACATTTAAGAAAATTTTTAAATATGATTAGAAATTTATTTTAAGTTTAATCAAATTTTTATTGAATTATATCTATTGAATCTCCAACATTTATAATCCCTTCCTTTAAAACCTTAACAAAAATTCCTTCACGTGGCATTACACAGTCTCCTGTCAATTTTTTAATTTCACATCCACTGTGACACTTTTTCCCTATTTGAGTTACTTCAACTTCACATTGCCCTATTCTCAACTTTGTACCAATAGGTAGTGAAAATACTTCTATTCCCTCTGTAGTTATATTTTCAGCAAAATCTCCAAATTTTAATTGCTCAAAACCCCTCATTTTCATTTTATCTATACTTTCTTTTCCAAGTAAGCTTATTTGACGATGCCAGTTCCCTGCATGTGCATCTCCAACTATCCCATGATTTACTTTTAATTCTGCACATTGCACAGGAACCTTAATGACACCCTTTCTGTCACTTATATTTATTGACACTACTTTAGCCATATTTCCTCCAAGTTTTCACCCATATATTCTTAAATTATTCAAACTTAAAATCACCTGATTTTCCACCAGTTTTCTCCACAAGATGTATATTGCTTATGACCATCTTTTTATCAACTGCTTTACACATATCATAAATTGTAAGCGCTGCTAAAGAACAAGCATTTAATGCTTCCATTTCTACACCAGTTTTGCCAAGCGATTTACAGGTTGCATATATTTTAATAGCAGACATAGAATCATCTATCTCAAATTCTAAATCACATCCAACCAATTTAATTTGATGGCACATTGGTATATTTGAAGATGTATTTTTAGCTCCCATTATCCCTGCAACTTGAGCTACGGATAATACATCTCCCTTTTTTATTTGTCCATTTTTTACCTTTTCTAAAGCTTCTTTGCCAAGAGTAATCGTAGCTGTTGCTATAGCAGTTCTCTTAGTATCATCTTTTTCACTTATATCTACCATTTTAGCATACCCTTTTTCATTTATATGCGTTAACATTACCTATCCTCCAATTTCATACATACGTCTATTTGTATCACTACATTTATTTTCTATTAAATGATGTTTTTCTGGCTTTTCTTTTATTATATCTTTCATAGTTTCTCTAAATAACAATGGTTTATGTAAAAGTGGTTTTATATCTATTTCTTCTTTTGAATGTAGACACAGTTTTATTGCACCACTAGAGGTAAGTCTAATACGATTACAAGTTTTGCAAAATGAACAGCTTAATGGAGTTATAATTCCTATTCTTCCTTTTGCTCCTTTAAACTTATAATATTCTGCTGTACTTTTTTCATCATTTTTAACTTTATATAAACCATATATTTTTTCAACCATTTCTTTTACATTAAAATATCCTTTTTTGTAGACTCTATTAGCTTCACCCAATGGCATAAGTTCAATAAATCTTACATCAATTGGTGATTTAACTGTTAAAAACATAAAGTCTTTAAGCTCATCATCATTAAATCCATTTATGGCAACACAATTTACTTTTACTTTTATACCTAAATTTAAACATGACTCAATTGATTTTAATACTTCTTTTAAATTGCCACCTCTTGTCACAGATTTATATTTATATTCCTTTAAAGAATCTAAGCTTATATTTACTTTATTCAGACCACATTCTTTAAGCTCAAATATTCTATCAGAAAGTCCAAGAGCATTAGTTGTCATTCCTATATTTTCTATTCCACATTCTTCTCTTGTAAACCTTATAAGTTCATTTAAATTGGGATATAAAAGAGGCTCTCCTCCAGTAAATCTAACCTTTGTTATCCCTTGTTCTGACATAGCCTTTATAATGAATTTATAGTCTTCAAAACTTAGATTATCGTTTATATAATTTTTTTCAAATTTAACATCTGGTGGCATACAATAAACACACCTTAAATTACACTTATCTGTAAGTGAAATACGAAGGTAGTCTATTTTTCTTCCATACTTATCAATCATACTTTATCTACCTCTTTGTCTATTTTTTATCTATCTGAATTATATACTATTTTTTGTTATTAGTGGCACATTCTGTGGCTTCTCCTCTTAAAATTTCTATGCCATGGTCTAAGACATCAATAATGAAGCTTAGATTTTCAACTGCACCTTTGGGACTTCCAGGTAAATTTATTATTATAGAATTATTCCTTATTCCACTTACACCCCTACTTAGTATAGCTTTTTTAGTAATTTCTGTAGATTTCATTCTCATGTATTCACTAAGACCTGGTATCTCTCTTTCTAAAACATCTTTAGTAGCCTCTGGAGTTATATCTCTCTTTGAAAATCCAGTACCTCCATTGGTAATAATTAAATCTACTTTATTACTGTCACAAATTTTTATAATATTTTCCTTTAACATTTCCTTATCATCTTTTATCAACACATATTCAATAACTTTATAATTCCCTGTATTTTCAACAAATTCAGTTAATTTTTTTCCTGTTATGTCTTCTCTTTTCCCTTCATAGCCCTTATCACTAAGTGTTATAATTGCTACATTAAACATATGGTTTCACCCCTTTACATATTAATTAAACTTTTATAAATAAAAAATCTATTTAATAGAACCTATTCTGGTAATATTCCTTCTGATAATAATGCTTCTAAAACTGCTCCTGCTATACAACGTCCTTTATCTGATATCGTAAATGAATTTTTTACTTCTTCCATTCGAGGGTCTATATCCAATATCTTTAATCCTTTTTCTATTTGTGAACCATTTCTCAATATGCCTCTCAAAACACCATCTAAAGAAGCTTTCACTTCTATTTTATTTCCATTTTTTTCAGTGATATAACATATTATATCTCCTTTTTTAACTACATCTCCTATATTACATATAGTTTCTATTATTCCAACGTTCTCAGAATAAAAAACTCGGTCTTTAGTTATACCCAATATAGCACCTGGTATTCCTGTATTTTTTAAAGCATATCCTTCTCTTATCACTTTTCCTAAATTATGTCCTCTCATAGTTTCAATAACTATATCTACATCTTTACCTGCACAAAACCCCGGACCCAAAGCTATTGTAAGTGGTGCCATCGCTTTATTTGTTCCAATATTTTTTTTTGCAAGTATACAATCTATAACTGCTACAGGACGTATTTCATCTATATATTTACCTTTTGGGTCTATTATTAGCGCCACTTTTCTTTTATTTAAAGCTTTTTTTATTTCTGTTTTATCTTTGCAATACACACAATAGACACCTTCCACAGAAACTTCCTTTTCATAAATAGCCTCACTAAAAGAAACTTTCCTTCTTATTGCAAGAGGAGTTTCAACTTCTAAAGCAATTATTTTAAAACCACAGTTATGTAACTTGTGTATAACTGCTGTTGCTAAATCTCCAGCTCCTCTAACTATTATAACATTGTTCATATTTTCTCCTACTAATAAAAATTTTAAAGTCTATACTTTATATTATATAATATAATTTTACTTATTTATATAATATCATCTTATTTTATTATCATAATTGTTAAAAATTACTTTTACCTGATATTTTTCAAACAAAAAGAGACATCCATAAAATTTATAAAAGATGTCTCTTTCTAATTACTTATACTTTATTTTTCAGCTATATCATTGTTATCTTCTAAAATAACTGCTGTTCCATAAGCAAGCATTTCTGCTGCTCCTTGCATAACTGAAGCTGAAGACAATCTAAATGCTATTATTGCATTTGCACCTTTAGATTCTGCATCTTCAACCATTCTGCCTATTGCAATTTGTCTTGCTTCTGTAAGCATTTCATTATATCCTGTAAGTTCTCCACCAACAAGATTCTTAAAGCTTGCTCCTATATCTTTTCCAACATGTTTTGCTCTTATTGTACTTCCTCTAACTAATCCTAACACTTCTGCTATTTTTTTTCCTTCTACTTTTTCTGTAGTTACTATTAACATAATATATCAACTCCTTAATATTCCTGTTTAATATATTATATCATGTAAATAGGAATCTTCTTAATAAATCTTTTAATTTGATACTTTATCTAGGAAATCTATATTATAAAATAAGATATTTCGTTAACCAATTATGTTCTTAATCATTTCTATATATAATTTTACTTAGTTAACTCATCATATAAACTTAAATTGTATTCTACATTCAATTTTAAATCCTTAGTTTTTTTAATAATCATTTCACTAAAGCTTCCTTTTTCAAACCAGATATTTTGTATGTCTAAAAGTTCTATCTCTTCTAAAATGGCATCCATCTTAGACTGCTTATCTATAATAGCTACAACATCAATATTGTGTGGTACGTCTTTTAGACACTCATATACATCTATACCTTCAATATTCTTTTTCTCTTCATCTATAGCAACAACTTTGTACATATTCTTTTTAAGTTCATCTAATATTTTATATGCTTTACTTCCTTCGTCACTATTATTTAATATCACTGCCCAAGAATCACATTTAAGTAAATTCATAAATTCTCCTCCATATAAATCCTACTCTATTTTACAACCGTAGCTAATTAAACTTCAGTCAATTTTTTATACTCATCAATAGTATTTACATTTAAAAATAAATCTTCGTTATCAAAGTATATATAGCTTTTATCTATTTTTTCTATAAGAGTTCTAAGCTTCAAATCATTTTTCCCTATACATAAAGATACTTTATTTATTATACTCTTTTTGTATCCAGAACACAATGGTTGTAACTTTCCATTTGTTACTGAAATTACACTTTTATCATCCATTTCATCAGCTATTTTTTCGACTACTTCATTATTTAGATACGGCATATCACATGCAACTGTAACTATATCATACTTTGCATGTTCAAGAGCAGTATATATTCCTCCTATTGGACCAACATTTTTTATTATATCATTATAAACTTTAATGTTATATTTTGAATATAATTCTTCATTGTTAGATACTATTATTACTTCATCAAAATTTTTAAAAACTTCTATTGCAATTTCAATAAAAGGCTTTTCATGTAATTCTAAAAAAGCTTTATCTTTCCCCATTCTAGAGCTTTTCCCTCCTGCTAAAATTACACCTGTTCTCTCTATACAAATCGCCTCCTCTAAAATACTTTTATTTATATATATTTGAAAAATGGCGCTATTGCGCCATTTCAATATTGATTGACTACTCAAAAACCTGAATAATTTTTTCTTTAAATGCATTCATAAGTTTTTCTTTTTCTTCTAAATATTCACTATAACACTCATACTCTCTACAGATACAATTTATAATTTCACTTGATGTAAAATTGATTTTTTCAAGATTATAGTTATATAAAATTTCAACACTATCAACCTCACTTATACTATTAAAAATACAATTATATATATCTTCAATTATAAATTTACTATCTTCTTCAAATTGACATAAGAGTTGTTCTCTATTTTCTTCAAGCAATACATTTTCCTTTATAAACTCTACAAAGTTTTCAAAGTCTTCAGTGTTATTACATGGTTCTATTTCAAACAATATCCTAAAAAATAAGTTCCATGGAAACTCCGTATTTAGTCTACTTCTAAAATGATTTCCTAAATCATTACAGAATTTATCATCAAATGTAGGTTCTCTTTCAAACTCTATTTGGTCATTAAAATCTATATCTTTATTTACAATTTCATTTAATCTTGCAAACTCATCAAGCATAAAATTACCTAAAACTTCATCGCTTATATCTTGTTTATTAAAAGAATAACTTAATATAGTTTCACATGGCTTTTTAAAATCCACAACAAAACCTATACTTTTATTCATCTTTTCTGAAAAAGCATCGTACACTAATTTTGCAAAGAGCTTTTCAATTTCTTTTTTACTTCCTTTCATATTAAAAGACTTTCCTGAATGAAAGTTTTTATAAATACTCAAAAGCTGATTATCTATCATAGTAAGATTATTCTTTATAGAGTCCATCATATCCTTTATAAATTTATCAGCAAGTAAATATGTGTTATTTTTATAAATTATTTTATGTTCAATCTCACTCCAAAACACATTTACAAGAGATTTAATTTGAAGTTCAAATTTTACTTCTCTATCTAAATATGCAAAAACTCCATCTATCTTATATATTTCAAATCCATTTTTTTGCTTATTAGGTTGTCTTTCAGACAATTTTAATTTAATATTTTTATTTTCTTTATTATAGTAGTTTATTTTATCATCTGTTTTATTAAAGTATCTTCTTAAAAGCCTATATATCTTATTTTCATCCTCAATAAATCTACACTCAATTCTTAGTCCTATTAAATCAGATACATTATGAATAAGATTACTTGCCTCCCCATATTTTTTTAAATATCTATTTCTAATTATCTTTTCCCTTAAACTTGATTCTGATTTTATTCTAGAGGTTACATTTATATACTCTTGATTTTTTTCATCCAAGATATTTTCAAAGTACTCTTCTATTTCATCTGATATAGTTTCTAATGTTGGAGACATTGTCCTCAACATTTCTATAGACTCTTCAATAAAATCAAATTCTTTTAATCCCATAAATTTTTACACTCCTATGTTTAATAACTGTTAGCTATTTCAGTTCTTTATATTTAACTACATTCTTATTTTAACATTTTTTCCTATTATAAGTAAGTATTCTCCAAAAACCTTCATATATATTTCAAATTAGAATTAAAATATCAGATAAAATTAAAAGATTTCGTAATAATGAAGTTATAAAAATAGTGGATTTTTTTTCCTAATACGAGTATACTATAGATATAAATATTTAACTAATTAGTTAAATATTTATATCTATAGCAAGGAGGATATTATGGTAAAAGTATTTAAAGCATTAAGTGATGAAACTAGAAGAGAAATTTTAAAATTACTTAATGAAAGAGATATGAATGCAGGAGAAATAGCAAGTCATTTTAATATGTCTAAACCAGCAATATCTAAACATTTAGATATTTTAAAAGATGCAGAACTTATTAGCTCAGAAAAAATGGGACAATTTTTGATTTATTCTATTAATTTATCAGTCCTTCAAGAAGTACTTGGAAACTTCTTGGATATTTTTAAAAAGATATAGGAGGTTATTATGGAAAATATAGGTTTAATATTACTTGTAGCATTATTAATTATAAACTATGTAAATGCACCAGAAATTTTAGGTTTTTCAAAAGATAACCCAAAAGTTAAAACTGCAAGAAGGTTACAAATGTTATTTTTAATAGTCGCAGTTGGAAGGTTTATCATTCCTTTACTAGGTATAGATGAGATATTTTCTTATGAAATTAACGACAAAGTATCAGTTATAATAAATGCCATTATAATTATGTATTTTGGTAATTTATTACCTAAGCTACAAATTTATAAGAACATAGATACTAAATATGCTTGGGCCATTGGAGATGAAAAAATATGGAAAAAGGCAAGTAAGATTTTTGCGTATTTATCATTTGTTATAGCTATTGGAATGATTATATTGAGTTTTTACTTTGATTCAGCTACAGTCACAACAGCATGCCAGTTCATATGGTTTGCAATACCTTTATTATATTTATTGCTTCATTATAGAAATAAATTTAGAGCTCATACTCC
>NZ_JAGWCT010000044.1:0-32112 GCF_020657815.1 Clostridioides sp. ZZV15-6597
GTAACAAAAATACTGAATGATTATTATTATCTAATTTCATTGTAATTACTTCCTTTCAGTTTTTACTACTGATTTTACAATACAATACATTTTTCTGAAAATCAAGTAAAATAAATAACCTATCGGTTAGGCTTACATCCTCCACCTCCTATGGCGAGGAAGAGGAATTTCACCATAGGAGGTTAAAATTATACATTTTTAATAAAATTCCATACTTTTACTTTAAACTCAGTTTCATATTTTTGATTACGTTTTGATAACTTCAATATTATATTAATATATTCTCCATTATTAGACATTGAGACATACATTTCATCTACATAATCACCAATTTCATATCCACCAGCTTGGCTACTTTCACCATTTAAAGAATTCACAAACAACTTATTTCGTCTCTCATTTAATATAATTTCTTTGTTGCTTGTATATTCTTCATTATCAGTTGTATTTTCATCTACATATCTACATTTTATAGATGTCATTTTTTTAAAACCTTCATCATTAGAAGATAAGTTTATTATACCCCTAGAATTACTAATGATTCCTTCTATAGATTTTGTGATTTCAATACTTTGTTGCTGTAACTCCATTTTATCTTCTATTTTAACTTTTAAATTCATTGTAAGTATAAATATAGAATATAAAGTTATCACCAGTACTACAATTACCGTTAAAGACACTGCACTTTCTAAAAGTAAATATCCACATTTACGTTTCATATTTTCCCTCTTTCAAAAGTACTCTTCCACTTACAGGTGTTATTGTTATAGTTTTATTTAATCTATCATTATATATCTCTATTGTAGTTGCTTTTTGAGGTGAGCCATCAGATTTAAATTTTATAGTTTCAATACTTCTTGCGATTCTTACATTTCTAGGCAGTACTATGGATTTAATATTTTTGCCATCTTTCCTCAATACATATCCTTCTTGTTCCTTTTGCTTTATATAGTATATATATGTATTGTAGTTGCTAAACATATTAATTCGTCTAACATATCTTATATCTGAACAAAGTTGACGTGCAAATAAATTTATTTTATGATTTTCAAGATTATCTTTTGGAAAACATATTGTAGCTATCAATAGTATTATACCTATGGATACTACTAATTCTATTACAGTCACATTCCTTCTTTTTTCAAAGTTATACACCCCTATACTTATATACATATACTAAAAAATTTTCATCAAAGTTCTTTTTTATATTTTCTATTATCTCTTGGTCTATTTCTTCTTCATCTCCATTAGTGTTTTGATTATCAAAATCTTTACTGTCAGACTCAAATACAGTTGAAAGTTCTATTTGGTCAAACGATTTAGACTCATCATATGCTTCAATAGAATCTTTATTACTGTAATCATCATCTATATAATCTTTAATATCAATTCCTACCCATGGATTTTTAACTTTTACTCTCACTTTTATTACTTTTAAAAAGTCTTTCTCTCTGGCTGTACTTGTTATATCAAACTCAAAAAAATCTCCGTTGTCATATATAGTATTGTTTTCTATTTTTAAATGAACTTCTTCTAAATTACTATAAGATATATCTTTTATTTTTTTTATACAATCAATCGTATTATTTCCTAAGAAATAGTCTCTAAATTCTTCCTCATTATTAGATATATTAATGGCTTCCTCAACACAGCAAAGCACATTGCTTATTGATATTTCTATACCACTTAAAGAAGCTTCCCTTAACTTAGCATCTTTATATTCTAATTCAAATATATTATCATTACTATAAATTAAACCTATACACATAATACATACAGTGCTTATAATAGAAAATATTATCAATGTTGCTATTAATATAGAACCTTTATTATTTCGTAACATAACTGTTAAATCTTAATTGTTTTAAATCACTCTTAATTTCCATATTTATCTCATAACATTGATAATAGTTTAAAATTTGTTTCACTGTGCTATTAATCTCATAACCCTTTATGTAATTTTTATTTATTTCATCCTCAGTCAGTTGATATTCATTATTTTTTATTTTATATTTCTCATCTTCCAAGTATTTCTTTGCAATATTTAACATTTCTCTATTAGATGCATTTTTACTAATAAAACTATAGCAGCTATATAAAGATGTAGATACCAAATACACAGCTACATATAATATGGCAATACTCATTATACATTCAATTGATATAAAACCATTCTTTTTCGTTTTCAATAATAAAAACCTCTCATTAATATTTTATATTCTATAGATTAAATCTTAAGGAATTAGTTATAAATTCTTTTCATAAATCTCTTTTATACAATCATTTTCATTACTGTCTAACCTTATTCCAGTCCATATACAAAATGCACTTAGACCTTGATTTATTAACATATCAATGCCATACATAACATCTAAATTGTATTTTCTCGCCCATTTTATAAGGCTTGTTTCATGAGGCTTGTATACTATATCACATACTAGTATTTTTTTGTTTGGAATCAATGATTCATCGATTGGACATAAGTTATTCCCCATACCGATTGGTGTAGTATTTATAAGTATATCAATTTTACTTAAATCATTTTTATCAACTTCTTTAGTGGTACAGTCTACATCTAATTTAAAACTAGACTTTATTATATTTGATATTTCCCTTGCTTTATCTATACTTCTATTTCTTATTTCTATAGATTTTACATTATTAAATGCAAGTTCAATAGAAATGCTTCTACACGCACCTCCACAACCTAATATCATGACCTTTTTGTCTTTTAAATCAAACCCATTTTCAATTACAGATTTTACAAATCCAACTCCATCAGTATTATATCCTTTTAATACACCTCCCTCATTCTTAATAGTATTAACTGCTCCTACTAATTTTGCTTTGTAATCAATACAATCCAAGTATTTAATTATATTTACCTTATGAGGTATTGTCACATTACAACCCTCTATTCCCATACTTTTTATGGACTCTACTGTTTTTCCTAAATCTTTTGGCTCTACATCAAAACATACATAAACATTATTTTGTTTGTATTTTTCAAACAAATAATTATGCATGATTGGTGAAAAGCTTTGTTTCACTGGATGTCCTAAAAGACATATAAGCTTTGTTTCGCTATTTACAATCATATCTTCCTCCCTTTTATTTATTGACATCTAAAATTCAATTTATACCAAATAAACTAATAATTTATCCGTCTTATTTTTTATATATTCAACAAAAAATTAAACTTAAGTTCTTCTTTTTAATGTTATATTACAGCCAAAGGTTTGTAAATATATGTTTTAAATTCTAACAGTATACATATTATTTTATTGAATAACAGTCAACTTGGATAAGTCTCCTTCATATAATTTAAAGTGACCGTTGAAAAGGGGGGTGACTTATTGGCAGCGCTTAAATCTTTTGAAAAACCCTTAACCCCTGAAGAAGAGATTGAGTATTTAACTAAATTTAAAATAGAAAATGATAAAAGTGCAAAAGATACATTGATTGAAAGAAACATGAGATTAGTAGCTTATATCGCAAAAAAATACAACAATTCGACAGAAGATCAGGATGATTTAATATCTATAGGTACAATAGGATTAATAAAAGCTATAGAAACTTATAATATAGATAAAGGAACTCGATTGGCAACATATGCTTCTAGATGTATTGAAAATGAAATTTTAATGAATATCAGATCTAACAAAAAAAACAAATCACAAGTATCTCTACAAGACCCTATCGGAACAGATAAAGAAGGTAATGAAATAAACACCATTCTTTATATGTATTTTTCTATCATTTATATAATACTAATCTTAAATCAAAACACTCATCTTAATTACCTCAAATAGCTTTCTAGGTCATTTAGCTTTCCTTCATAAATATTATAAATATAAGAAATATGAAAAAAGTATCTCAAAGTGAAAGAGATACTTTTTTATAGTTAAATTATGATTCTTTTAAAAACATAACTTCTAAATTTCAATCCATATATTTAATTTAAAAGTTAGTACATTAATCTTTTAATATTACTATAATTCTTCATATAAATCAGTACTTAAATATTTTAAGCCACTATCATTAAGAGTAAGAACTATATTTTTACCTTTTTCTGAATTTTGTAATAATTTAATTGCTGCACATACATTTGCACCAGAAGAAAAACCTGCAAATACACCTTCTAATTTAGCTAATTTTCTTGCTACATTAGTTGCTTCATCATCTGTTACCTGAATATAACCATCAATAAGCTTTTTATCTACTAATGGTAAATCCATAGAATAACCTCCACCTTGTATTTTATGTCCTTGGTCAGTTATTTCTTTACCTGAATAAATTGCTGCTGTTGAAGGTTCAACTACATAGCATTTAATTGAAGAATTGTGCTTTTTAAGTCCTTTCGAACAACCAGCAAAAGTACTACCACTTCCAAGGAAATCTACAAATACATCAATATTTCCGTCTAATTGTTCCCACATTTCTTCTGATGTATAATATTCATGTGCATGATTACAAGCTTCTAAATTGAATTGGTCTGCTCTAAATGCATTTCTTTCTTTTGCAATTTTTTGAGCCTCAACTTCTACAAGTGCTAAATCTTCACCAGAAACTTGTCCATGAACTGAGTTAGGCATTTGGTCTACAAGAACTACTTCTGCTCCTAGAGCTTTCATCATTCTTGCTCTTTCCATAGAATTCCCTTTTGACATACATGCAATGAACTTATAGCCCTTACATGCACAAGCTATTGCTAATCCTGTACCAGTATTTCCACTTGTCAATTCTACAACTGCTTGTCCTGGAACTAATAAACCTGTATTTTCTGCTTCTGTAATCATTTGTAATGCTACACGGTCCTTTTTACTGAACCCTGGATTTAAATACTCCATCTTTGCATAAATATTACCCTCTACTCCAAATTCCTTCACTATTTTAGATAAGTGTAACATTGGAGTATTCCCTATTGCTTCTGTAACATTATTAAGTACATGCATCACAATTCCCCCTTAATCGATTAACTATCATCCGTTGAAAAACAATTATTTATACATTATAATGTATATTACGGATGTACAGTATATTTAACATTTAATATATCATACATTCGTAAAATAGAAATAACGTTAAATAAATTATACATTCGTAAATTATATTTGTCAATAATTTACAATTTAAGGAGTACATATGAGTATTAATACTATTATTGCAAAGAATTTAAATCGATTACGTAATGAACGTAATTTAAGTTTAGGTCAACTTGCTGAATTATCTGGTGTAAGTAAGGTCATGCTATCACAAATTGAAAAGGGGGATTCTAATCCCACAGTAAATACAATTTGGAAGATTGCAAATGGACTAAATGTACCATATACTGCAATACTTGACCAACCACAAGATAAAACTTTTATTGTTTCAAAATCTGACATAGATGTTCAAATTTCAGAAAATGAAGATTATCGCCTTTATTGTTATTATCCTAATACACCAACTAGAAATTTTGAATTATTTCAAATGGAACTAGAAGAAGGTCATAGTTATACATCTGTTGGTCACTCTGAAAAATCTCAAGAATACATTATGATTCTAGAAGGTCAGTTGGGATTAGAGGTAAATGATTCTATTTATCAACTTAAAGAAAATGACTCCATTTGTTTTTCAGCTGAATCAACACACACATACCATAATCAAGGGGAAAAAACATTGAGAACTGTGATAATAAATTATTATCCAGTTTAAAGATATTGTTTCAAAATAGAATAATGATTTTCTCATATAAAAGGTGAATCCTCATAGATAGGGTTTATCTTTTTTGTTTTCTTACACTCTTTTTCATAATTTATTAATTACAAAAAGGTTATCAAAACTTGATGAAAATACCTGTCCAATTTCTTTACAGCGAAGTGCTAAGTATTAGCAACTTCTCTATTTGTTAACTTTCAACTATCTCAGCTTTTTTCATTGCTATATTAATAGCTACTTCTTTAGCTACAGCATCCAGTTCATTCCATCTTCTTTTGTTTTCTTCATCAGAGATACGTGGATATATTATATAAACTTCTGTATTTTGATTAGCTATAATTTTCTCATCATATTCTATATCTTTTTCAGCATCATATTTAAATGGTTTAAATTGTTGTAGTATTTTCACAATATCACCCCTTATTATAAAATATGAGACTATAAACTTGTCTTATACTTAATATGCTAAGATGTATTTAATTTTAAAATTCTATATTAAAAAATTGAGTATAATAAAATCAATGTAAGATATATTTCATAAATAAAAAATAGAGTAGTTTAACCTACTCTATTCTTCTCTAATTAATCAATATAAAATTATTATTTTTGAATATTTATACCAACTTGTGATATAATAAAAGCAAGAAGAGCTACAATCTATTTAGCGGTAGAGTGGAGTTCATCATAAATGATATTATTTGAATTTATGGAATTTGATTTTAAAATCAAACTCCCAACCACTCTTAGTGCCAGCTTTGAGTGGTTTTTTACGTTTTCTAAACAACTTACTTATTAAGTAAACTATATAGCTAGCCAAAATACTGGCTAATATACTTAGTAAAAAATTATCCATACACAATCACCTCCCTTCTTAACATTGGGAGGATAATCTTTCAGTTGTATGAACTCCACTCTTAGATTGTAGGTTATATCTTCTTGCTAAAATAGTTATAACATATTCTGGCAATCTAACTGTTAAAAAATACTTACTTAAATGTTCTGATTTTAGTTATAAATTTTTCCAGTTTCTACATCTATAAAAAACCAACCAAAAGTACCATTACTATTTTTTGAATTGACCTTAACAGCATAAACATTACCACTATATATATCATCTCTAAAATCTATCATATCAACTACTAAATTATTGATATTGACTTTATGTCTCTTCGCACATTCTTTCAATGCTATCTGTTTTGCCTGTTCCTCTGTTATACTTTCTTTATTTTTATAATCATTAGGATTGCATACTTTCATATTACCATTAACATCATATGTATAAACTTTACTCATATCATTTTTTTCTACACAGTATCTAACATCACCCTCTGCACCTTGTTTGATATAAGCAAATTCATAGTACTCTTTTCCCGAAAAAGTAAAGTTTTTATCTAGTAGAAATATTAAATCTTCATCTTCTGAATAATTAGGTTCATAGTAAAACTTATTTACTCCTAGCAATTTTTTTACTGCATTAGCAGCCTCTTCTACTGTATACTGTCTTCCAGTATTAGAATCTCCTATATTTTTTGTTACATTTAAGCATTGTTGTAATACACTATCACTTAAAGTTCCTATAGATGTCAATTTAGTTGTACTTTTCAATATACTTTTATTACTATCATTATCAACTAACACAATAGCATTATTTTTAGCAACAGTAGAGCCAACAAGCGCATACACTAAATCAGTTCCACTTGCAATATAAAATTCTTTTAAACCACTATAGAACTTATTTATTATCTTTTTATTAGTATCATATCTATCAGTTCCGCCCAATCTAGTTGAATTAGTATCATTAACTAGTTTGTCATTCATTGATGAAGTACCACCTATTACATAACTTTCCACACCATTTGTATTAAATGGCACACTTTTTCCATCAGTTAATACTATAGCTGCTTTATCTCTAACTGCTACAGGTGCAGCACTCATTGCATCAGGTTCTCCTTTAAAAGCATTAGTCAATATCACTTTATTTACTTTGTTAATTGAGTTTATTTCCTTTGCAACATCATAGCTTGTCTTAATTCTATCACTACCTTGAAGTCTTTTAATCTCTATTCCTTTATCTTTTAAAACAGTTTCAGTAGCTTTATCAATAGAGTTTTCTCCTCCAATTATGTATACCTTTTTTGCCTTTTCTACTCTTTTAAGTGTAGCATTTGGCATACTATTTTTCTTAGTTAAAAGAATAGGTGCATTTGTACTACCTGCAAGCCCACTTGCAGATAATCCATCTGCCATTGTACTATCTGCATTAATCAGTATAGCTGTTGTATAATTTTGCTTGTCTGCGATAAGTCCAGCAGTTTCATATTTATCTGCACCTTTAATTGACTCAATTTTGTCAAGAGCACTTGCAGATATAGGACAACTAGCGATAAACATTGATAAAGATAACCCTATTGTTAATAATTTTTTAATTTTCATAATATCTTCCCCTCCTAAATATTTTACCTAAATTATATAACACTTTACAGGTAAATATCACCATAAATTAAAAAAATTATTATTACTTAATATAAATATTAATAAAAAATATCATTCTTATATTAGTGACTTTGGTAAAATATGGTGCTAAAATAAAATTAGTGAGAGACAATATAAGGGGGATTATATTATGAGAATCAGTAAAAAAATAACAGCAATATTAGTATCATCTTTAATTATGATATCAATGGTTGGATGTGCTCCAAAAGAAAGTGCTACAGAAGTAGCTAAAAAGTATCTTGATAGTATAGAAATCAAAGACTACGAAGTAGCATATAATTTATTAAGTAAAGACAGTAAGAAGGATGTCAGTCTAGAAAAATTTGAAGAATATCAAGATACTTTATTTAAACTTCAAACCCTAAAAAATTATAAACTTGGTGAAGAAAATAAAGTAAAGAAATACAAGTATTCTAATAAAGAGTACACAGATCTTGTTAAAATAAAAGAAACTGATACTATAAAATATATCACTGAAAATAAAGAAGATACTGCAAATTTTGATAGATATTTTATAATCGAAGATAATGAATATAAATTATTATGGCATAAAGACTTTAAAAGAGCTCTTAGCTCTAATTATGTCAAAATCGCTAGGTCAGAAACAAAGAAAGATGAAGATAAGGATTATAATAAAGCTGCTATTGATATCAAAAAAGCCATAGAAATTGATGATAAAAATCCACCTGCATATTATACACAATCATATATTTATATAGAGTTACAACGATATGATGAGGCTTTAAAGTCAATTGATAAATCCTTAGAATATCTAGATAAAAATAATGAAGCTTATAAAATAGACGCTAGTGATGCTTACAATTTAAAAGGTGTTATTTTTATGAGTAAATCAGAATTTAATAAAGCTAGAGAATCTTACAATAAGGCTATTGAACTTAACCCAAATAATGAATATGCAAAAACTAATCTAAATGATATTAAAGGATTATAAAATAATGATTTCACAGGTTGAAAGTTAAAGTAACTTTCAACCTATTTATTTTTTTGACATACACACACCCAAAATCAGTATCTTATTTTACAATTGTAAATATATATAAAAATAATATTTATCTCCTATCTTACATTTTTTTACATTTTTCTACTTTACTTTTTGCTATAATATAATTGCATTATGACAATTAAGGGGGAGAAAAATGAAAGGGAGAAAGTTTAAAAAGTGGCAAATTATATTAGGTGTAGTATTGGTTATGGGTATTATTGGTAGTTTTCTGCCAGATCCACCAGAGGAAGAACCAACAGAAGCTTCAAATCAACAGGAACAACAAGACCAACCGAAAGAAGAAGAGAAACCAGTAGATGTTTCTAATTTAGAATTATCAGATGAAAAGTATATAAATGAAATTAAAAATGTTGATAGCTCATATATCAAAGATGTTAAAATTGATGGAAGTAATGTAATTGTAACTTTAGATGATTCCGGTATGTGGGGAGAAAAATCTCTTGTAAAAGATACTGCTACAAGAGGTGTAGATATTTTTAGAAAAGCATTTGAAAATAAAAATGCTCAAAAAGTAACTTTACAAACTGTTACACCTCTTACTGATAGCTATGGAAAAGAAAGTGAAGAGAAAACAGTTGTTATAATTTGGAACAGAGAAACTAGTGATAAGGTAGATTATGATAACTTCAAAGATCTAGTGTATTCTGACTTTACTAAACTTTATGGAATATCAGATAGCTATGCAATCCACCCTAGTATATTTGCTAAACTTGATGACAAAATAAAATCTACTTTACAAAGATAATTTTTTTAACATAAGAACATAATCTAATAAACACACTCAAAATAAATGCTCTTTTGAATGTGTTTATTTTTTATATTTTAAACTCTATTGATTTACTTTATAATAGTACCTAAGGAGTGTGATTATCTATATGAGTGTTGCTATATACTTAAGAAAATCTCGTGCTGATGAAGAAGCAGAAAAGCAAGGTGAATTTGAAACTTTAAGTAGACATAAATCTACTCTATTAAAACTAGCAAAAGAACAAAACTTAGATGTAATTGAGATAAAAGAAGAATTAGTTTCTGGTGAAAGTATAATACATAGACCCAAAATGCTTGAACTTCTAAAAGAAGTTGAAGAAAATAAATATGATGCAGTTCTAGTAATGGACTTAGACAGACTTGGTCGTGGAGACATGAAAGACCAAGGTATCATATTAGAAACATTCAAAGAAAGTAAAACCAAAATTATCACACCTAGAAAAACATACGACCTAACAGATGAATTTGATGAGGAGTACTCAGAATTTGAAGCATTTATGGCAAGAAAAGAACTAAAACTTATATCAAGAAGAATGCAAAGAGGTAGAATAAAATCAGTTGAAGAAGGTAATTTCATAGGAACTTCTGCTCCATTTGGATATGATGCTGTAACAACTGGTAGAAAAGAAAGAATACTTGTACCAAATAAAGATGCTGATATAGTTAGGACTATCTTTGACTTATATATTAATGAAGATATGGGTTGTAGTAAAATATCAAAATACCTAAATAACTTAGGCATTAAAACTGCTACAGGTGCTAATTGGTACAATTCTGCAATTACAAATATAATAAAAAATAAGGTCTACTGTGGCTACATTCAGTGGCAAAAAAAGGACTATAAAAAATCTAAAAATCCAAATAAAATAAAAACAGTTAAACTAAGACCTAAAGATGAATGGATTGAAGCAAAAGGAAAACATGAACCTTTAATAAGTGAAATAACATGGAAAAAGGCTCAAAATATACTAAAAAAAAATGGTCATGTCAGCTATGGTAATCAAATAAAAAATCCACTTGCAGGAATAGTGATTTGCAAAAATTGTGGTAGACCATTAGTATATAGACCATATGCAGACCATGACTATATAATTTGTTACAATCCTGGTTGCAATAAAAGTTCTCGATTTGAATTTATTGAAGCTGCCATTTTAAAATCTTTGGAAGACACTGTAAAAAAATATCAATTAAAAGCATCTGATATAGACTTAGATAAAAATAATAAATACAGTAATATAGAATTTCAAAAGCGAGTCTTAAAGGACTTAGAAACTGAATTAAAAGAATTAGGCAAGCAAAAAAATAAGTTATATGATTTACTAGAACGAGGAATATATGATGAAGATACATTTATTGAAAGGTCTAATAATATAAGTTCAAGAACTGAGGAAATTAAAGATTCAATCAAGACAGTAAAAAATAAATTAAATTCAGTTAAAAAAGATAATGCTAAAATAATAGAAGACATTAAAACTGTACTATCGCTTTACCATGATTCAGATTCACTTGGAAAAAATAAACTCCTAAAATCTGTAATTGATAAAGCAGTTTATTATAAGTCTAAAGAACAAAAACTAGATTCTTTTGAATTAATGGTCCATTTGAAATTACATGAAGACCAGTAATACCAATAACATATAAATAGTAGTGTGTAATGAAATAAGTCTTTTAGATATACTTGGTACAGATGTCAATTATGTTCTTGATGAAGTGGAGTTAAAAGTTCAGGTTGGAAAACTATATGAACAACTTAATAAAATCCTTACTCCTCGAGAAAGAGAAATTGTCCAGTTAAGATACGGGTTAACTCCTTATGGGTATAAAACTCAAAGAGAAATAGCACAAAGACTTGATATCTCTAGATCATATGTGTCCAGAATCGAAAAAAAAGCTCTTAAGAAACTAGAAAAAGAGCTTGTTCAAGAAAATTAATATTATATTTTTAAAAGGATATATCGTATAACATTAGCCAAAACAACTTACCTAAAAATTAAAATTACGATATATCCTTAAATTTTATAATACATGACTTTATTTTATACTTTCACATATTTCTTTAAATATAGGTATTGCTGATTTACTTTCCTTTTGAGTTCCTTCTACTAGCACAGTTATTACGTACTTAGGTCTTTTCTCTGGATAAAATCCGGTTATCCAACCATGATCTATTGGCTTTTTATTCAGACTACTTTGAGCTGTACCAGTTTTTACCCCACATCCTCCTTCTAAATCCTTTAAGACTTTAGCTGTCCCAACTTTAGAAACAGACTTCATAATTTCTTTTACTTGTGTACACACATAAGGAGAAATAATTTCTTCCTTTTTTGAAGACTTATAAGTTTTTATTGTCTTCATATCATTATTTACAAGACTTTTATATAAATATAATGGTTCAAATGTTCCATTATTAGCTATTATCTGGGTCATTTGATTTATTTGGAGTGGTGTAAATTCTATATTTTCTTGCCCTATAGCTAAATTACGTATTGATATATTTTTTGGAGCTTCTCTAATTCGTTCTTCATCAAGACCAATATCAACCTTTTCAAATAAATGCAATTTCTCAGCAGATTTTAATATCTTCTCTTTACCAACTTTCATTGCTATATCTAAAAATGCTGGATTACATGAATTAGAAAAAGTTTGCTGTAAGGATTGAAGACCATGCCCATCTAGTTTGTTGCATCGTAATATTTCATTACTATTTCCGACTTTAGTTTTCCCTTTACAATTATAGGTATAATTCTCATCTACAACTCCATTTTCAAGTGCAGAAAATAGGACTACCATCTTAAACACAGAACCTGGCGGATATGTCGATTTTATGACTCTATTTTCAAATTCTCCATTTTTACTCTTTAAACTCTTTGCTATATTATTTTGGTCAAAATTAGGTCTAGAGCACATAGCAATAATTTCACCTGTAGATACATCCGAAATCACTGCTGCTGTTGGATTTTCTTCTTTATTTAGTATTTGCTCTAAATTTTTTTGAATATCATAATCAATAGTAGTTTTTAAATGTTTATCTTTATCTTTTTCATCAACTGTTTTTACACTTCCCTTTAAAATATTTAGAGATTTTTCGTTTCCTGCATCCCCTGCTTTAAAAGCACTTATATATTTTTCATTTGAGTTTCTAAGTACACTATCCATACTTTTTTCTATTCCCAATTGACCTGATTTATCATCATCTTTTATATAACCTATTGTATGTGATAACAAACCATCCTGTGAATATCGCATAGTCTTTTCTTCTAGCATTATCCCATTTTTCTCAAGCTGTTTTTTCATGCTATTATCAATGTTTTCAGTCTGAATTTGTATTATGGGATTCGCCAATTGTTCTTGTATAATTTTATATATTTCCAAATCATCCATCTTAGTAGCCTTCTTAACAAGTTCTAGTATTTTATAGTTGTTATTTAATTTTTCTTTCTCAACAACTAAAAGCTGAACTTTACTTGTATCTGTAAGTTTCTTATTATTTCTATCATAAATTATGCCTCGTCCACTATTTAACTCTACTTTCTCAACACTCTGTGATTCAACATTTCTTTTGTACTTATCACCTTTTAATACCTGTATATCAACTAGCCTATAGATTAAACCACTATAAATTATTAAAATTACAGTAAATATATACCAGCTTCTCTTTCCCACTTTTTTCAAAAATGGAGTCTTCTTTTTTGACATGAAATCACCCCTTAGATAATTTCATTATTGACAATTTCTAAGGGGCTAATACTATTTTTATTAAATTTTTATTACTCTTCAACTTTTTCTTCTATAATTTTTCTAAGCATATAATCTTTCTCAACTTTTACAGATAGTTTTAACTTAACTATCTGTCTAGGGTGAGGAGCTGATTCTATAGGCTCTCCTTCTTCATTGTACATTTCTTCTATTTTAGTAAACATAGTTTCTTTATATGGTCCCATAACTTCTATTTCATCACCAACACACATTTTATTTCTCTGTTCAACTACAATAAGCCCATTTTCATCCTCTGTCTCTCTAACTATACCTATAAAATCATAGTTTCTAACATATGATGCTGATTGATAATTTTGGTCTTCTGTTGTTGGTTTATTCAAGTAAAAACCTGATGTGAAATGTCTATGGCTACCTTTCTTTAACTCTTCCATCCAAATAGGATTAAATTTCCAGTTCTCAGGGTCCTTATAAAATTCATCTATTGCCATTCTATATGCTCTTACAACTGTTGCAACATAATATGATGTCTTCATTCTTCCTTCTATTTTTAAGCTTGTTATACCAGATTTAATTAATTCTGGTATGTATTCTATCATGCACAAATCTTTTGAGTTAAAAAAGAATGTGCCTCTTTCATCTTCATATATAGGGAAATATTCTCCTGGTCTTTTTTCTTCAACTAAATGATATTGCCATCTACAAGATTGAGCACAAGAACCTTTGTTTGCATCTCTTCCAGTCATATAATTACTTATCAAACATCTTCCTGAATAAGAAATACACATAGCTCCATGCATAAAAGCTTCTATATCCATATCTAAAGGTGTCTTAGCTCTTATTTCAGATATTTCATCAAATGATAATTCTCTTGCCACTACAACTCTTTTTATTCCATGTTCATACCAAAAATTGGCACTAAGATAATTAGTTGTATTTGCTTGTGTACTTAAATGTATTTCCATATTTGGAATTACTTTTTTAATTACACTAAGAACACCTGGGTCAGCTATTATAACTGCATCTATTCCTATCTCTTCTAACTCCAATAAATAAGCTTCTAATTGTAGAAAATCTTCATTGTGAGGGATTATATTTACTGTTACAAATACCTTTTTCCCTCTCTCATGTGCAAAATCTACACCTTCTGCCATATCTTCTTTACTAAAGTTTTTTGCAGCAGACCTCATTCCAAAGATTTCTCCACCTATATAAACAGCATCTGCTCCATATGTTATAGCTATTTTTAATCTCTCCAAATCACCTGCTGGAGCTAAAAGTTCAACTTTATTTAATTCCATCTACGTCACCTCTTTTACTTTCTTTATAACTTAATGCTACACCATCTCCTATTGGTATCAATGATGTACTCAAATAATCACAATTACATATATAATCTAAATAATTTCTCATTCTTTTTACTATGGTTTTCTTTCTTCTTACAACAAAATCATCATGTGCAACCATTCCTTTATATAAAATATTATCAGAAACTAATAATCCGCCATCTTTTAGTTTATCTATAACTAAATCAAAGAATAGCTTGTATTGACCTTTTGCTGCATCTATAAATATAAGGTCAAATTCACCTTGGATTTGACTCAATTTTTCTTCTGCATCTCCTTCTAGTATAGTTATGTTATTTTCAAAACCAGCTAATTTTATATTTTCTTTTGCTTTTTCTATCATTTTTTCGCTTCTTTCAACAGTTATTATATCTGCATCTTTTCCTATGATTGTTGCAAAGAAAATAGAGGAATAACCAATTGCACACCCTACTTCTAAAACTCTTTTTGGCTTTTGAATCTTTAATAAAACTTTTAATAAATCTGAAACTTCTTTGTGTATTATAGGAACACTATTTTCCTCAGCATAAATTTCCAAATCTTTTAAAAGTCCTTCTTTTTCCTTTAATGTTACTCTTATATAATCTTCAACCAAGTCATTAACTATATTACTCATAAAAACACTCCCTAAAATAATAAACATTAAAATTTTGTCTTAATTTATTATTTTTTAAATTCATATTGCTCTGTATATTTACACTTTCTTTATTATAAATCTAAGAATAACAATTTTCAATAAAAAAGCCCAACATTATTCTTACCCTGTTAGACTTTTTATAATCATTGTTTATTTTTTGGTATTTTCATTATTTGTTGTTTTTGTATCTTTACCTTGTTTATCTCTCGCTTCCTTGTACTCTTTAACATATTTTAAATGGTCTTGATAGTTTGTACTATAGTTATTTCCTCCATCAATCTTTGCTACAAAATACAAGTAATCTGTTTTATCTGGGTAAAGTGCTGCCTCAATAGATTTTATACCAGGATTTGATATTGGTGTAGGAGGTAATCCTTTGTTTTTGTAACTATTATATGGTGAATCAATTTTTAAATCATTATAAGTTACAATTTTCTTTCTTTCTTCAAATATATATTGTATTGTTGCATCTGATTGAAGAGGCATACCCACTTTAAGTCTATTGTAAAATACACTTGCTATTATTGGTCTATCTTTATCAAGTACAGCTTCTTTTTCAATTATTGAAGCCATCTCCATTACTTCTTGAAGAGTCATCTTTGATTCTTTTTGTTTCTTTTTAAATTTGTCTGTATATTTACTATCAAATACCTTTAACATTTCACTTAAAATATCTTCCTCTGATTGTTTTTTTGAATTAAAATAATAAGTTTCTGGATACAAAAATCCCTCTAAAGAAGTTATTCCATCTTCTTTCAAGAATGTAAACTTGTCATAAAACTCTTTAGGTTTTTTTATTAGATTTTCAAAAGTGGTTTTATCTCCTAAATTTTTATTTACTAATATTGATATAATTTCTTTAGATGTAGAACCTTCTGGAATAGTTACTTTTACACCATCATGATATATTTTTCCTGAAGCTAAAAGGCTTATTATATCATTATTTGAATACGATTGATTAAGTAAATATGTTCCTGATTTTATAGATGGAGCCTTATTACTCACTTTTACTATCAATTTAAACAATAGTTCATTTTTTATTAATTTATTTTCATATAGTATGTCAGATATTTTTCCAACTGATGCTCCACTTGGAATTTCAATAATTACATCTTCTTTGTTATTTTTATCATAAGGACCTATTTGCATAGACACAAATATACCTATCACAACAATTAAAATAACAACTATTAATGCTACTATTTTCAATCTATTTTTTTTAAAATTCATAATATAATCTACTCCTTATGTATATTTGTCCATTTTCTATTATAAAGCTAAGCACTGTAATTTTCAATCATCTTGTCGAATAAACTTATTTATATTATAAAAAAATACTTTAAAATATATTTTTATTATTATATATTTATTACTTCTCAAGCTTTTCAAAAAAATAAAAAGCCTAACACTATTTTTGACATGTTAGGCTTTTTATAATCACTTTTTCTAAAATTTTCTAAAACTTTTTAATTTCATCTTTAGTTACAATACCATATACTAATTTATTTTTTTCTATTTTTTCATCTACAATAGAATATGAATTGACGAATCTATCCTTTGCCAATGTAAGTTTTTTATCATCATCATAGTACATATATGCTAAAACTTCACCTTCTTTTACATAATCTCCAACTTTTTTTTCTAAAATTATTCCTGCTGATAAATCTAGAATATCATCTTTAGTTTCTCTACCAGCTCCAAGAATCATAGCTGATATGCCTATATCTTCTGCTTTAATCTTACTTATATACCCAGATTTATCTGATTTTACTGGATACTTATACTTTGATTCTTTAAATAAAGAATAATCATCAACTATGTCTTTATTTCCACCTTGATTTTCTATAAACTCTTTAAGTTTATCTATAGCTCTACCAGATTTTATTGATTCTCGTATCTTTTCAATACCATCATCAAAATTACATGCGACTTTTGCTAAAACTAGCATATATGCTCCTAAAACTTCACATAATTCAACAAGGTCTTTTGGTCCATTTCCTTTTAAAGTTTCAATTGCTTCTATAACCTCTAAAGAGTTACCAACAGCAAATCCTAAAGGTTCATCCATATCTGTCACAATTCCTATGGTATCTTTATTCATACCAACACCTATATCAACCATAGCCTTTGCCAATTCAAAAGACTCCTCTAAAGTCTTCATGAATGCTCCATTTCCAGTTTTCACATCTAATACGATTGCATCAGCTCCTGAAGCTAGCTTTTTAGACATTACACTAGATGCTATCAATGATATATTATCTACAGTTGCTGTAACATCCCTAAGAGCATATATTTTTTTATCTGCAATTGCTACCTTTGCACTTTGACCACAAACTGCTATTTTATGCTTATTTACAGAATCGATAAATTTGTTTATATCCATTTCTGTAGAAAAACCTGGTATAGCTTCCAATTTATCAATAGTTCCTCCAGTATGTCCAAGACCTCTGCCAGACATTTTTGCAACAGGTGCTCCACATGAAGCAACTAGAGGTATAAGAGCTATTGTAGTCTTATCTCCGACACCACCCGTACTGTGTTTATCTACTTTTATACCCTCGATACCTGATAGCTCTATCATATCACCAGAGTGCATCATTGCTTCTGTAAGATATACAGTCTCTTGTTTATTCATCTTATTTAAATAAACAGACATTAATAGTGCAGAAGCCTGATAGTCAGGTATATCTCCTTTAGAATAATTTTCTATAAAGTAATTTATCTCTTCTTTACTAAGTTCTAAATTATCTCTCTTTTTTTTTATAATATCATACATTCTCATACTTGAAATCTCCATTCTAATCTGTAATAATGTAAATAGATTTTTAAATTTATAAATATATTTATATATTATAATATTATAAAAAACTGTCTCTTATTAGAAATACTTTTCTATATCAAGACAGCTCCTTATTAATTATTTTCAAATTGTACATTGTCTATTTTATAATAAATTTACTTAAATCCTCTATAAATTCTTAACTGTGCTCTTAACTAAGTTCAAAAATTCTGATTTAACTTTTTGAGTAGTTTGTATAACTTCTTCATGACTTAATGGTTGATTTAAAATACCAGCAGCCATATTAGTTATACAAGATATACCAATAACATCAATATTAGAATGTGTTGCTACTATAACTTCTGGAACTGTTGACATTCCAACTGCATCAGCCCCCAATATTTGAGCCATTCTTACTTCTGCTGGTGTTTCATAATTAGGTCCACTAAAGAACATATATACACCTTCTTTTACATCTATATTGTATTCTTTAGCACACTCTTTAACTATATCTACATATTTACAAGAATAGGCATCTGACATATCTGGAAATCTATCTCCAAGTCTATCATCATTTTTTCCTACTAATGGATTACTCCCACTAAAATTTATATGGTCTCTTATAATCATCAAATCCCCTGGTTTAAATTGTTTATTTACGCCACCAGCAGCATTAGTTACTACAAGAATTTCGACTCCAAGAGCTTTCATAACTCTAACTGGAAAAGTAGCTTCTTTTTGAGAATAACCTTCATAATAATGAAATCTTCCCTGCATAGCAATTACTTCTTTTCCTGCAAGCTTTCCAATAACAAGTTGCCCAGCATGTCCTTCTACTGTTGAAACAGGGAAATTTGGAATTTCGCTATATTTAATTATGACAGAATCTTCTATATCATTTGCTAAATCACCAAGTCCAGAACCTAATATTAGACCAATCTTAGGCTTTATATTAATTTTAGAATTTATAAATTTACTACTTTGTTCTATCTTTTCAAACATTCCAATCCCTCCATTCATACTATTAAGCTAATTTTTATTACTTTAATATATTTATCTTCTATTTAATATTTAAAATAAATCTGTTTTAAAACTCACTCCATGTTTAGGCGATTTTACATCCAGTATATCTGCAACAGTTGCTCCAATATCAGCAAAAGTATCTTTTATTCCTAAATTAAATCCTTTTTTAACCTTACTACCATAAATCATTACTGGAATATATTCTCTTGTATGGTCTGTACCTTTATATGTCGGGTCATTTCCATGGTCTGCATTAATTATAAGAATATCGTCTTCTCTCATACTGCTCATTATCTCAGGAAGTCTATTATCAAACTCTTCAAGTGCTTTCTTATATCCTTCTGGGTCTCTTCTATGACCGTATTTTGAATCAAAATCAACAAGGTTTGAATATATCAAGCCTTTATTGTCTTGTTTCATATATTTTAAAGTTTCATCTACTCCATCCATATTACTTTTAGTATGAATAGCTTCTGTAATTCCTTTACCATTAAAAATATCTTCTATTTTTCCAACAGCTAAAACTTCAAGACCTGATTCTTTTATATTATCAAGTACAGTTGGTTCAAATGGGTCTAGTGAATAATCTCTTCTATTTGAAGTTCTAACAAATTCACCTGTTTTTTTACCTATAAATGGTCTAGCAATTACTCTAGCAACTGCATTATCACCCATCATTATTTCTCTAGCTATTTTACACATACTGTACAACTCTTCTAATGGAATCACTTCTTCATTAGCTGCTATTTGAAATACACTATCAGCTGAAGTATATACTATTACATCTCCAGTTTTTATTTGATGTTCTCCATATTCATCAATTATCACAGTACCTGAAGCTGGCTTATTTCCTACTACTTTTCTTCCAGTTTTTTTCTCAAAATCTTCTATAATTTCTTTTGAAAATCCATGCTCAAATGTTTTAAAGGGTTTATCAACTATTATCCCAGTCATTTCCCAGTGACCAGTAGTAGTATCTTTTCCTTGAGACATTTCCTTACATTTTCCAAAACATCCTATTGGCTCTTTTTCATCTTCAAAAAAATCTACACCATCTATATTTCCTATACCTAATTTTCTCATATTAGGAATTTGTATATCTGGATATTCTTTAAATATATTTCCAAGAGTACTTACATCCTTACTGTCTCCAAAATTTTCAGCATCAGGTAATGCTCCTATTCCAACACTATCAATTACAATCCAAATTACTCTGCTCATATAAATATGCTCCTTTTAAATTATAAAATTTGCTATACAGTCTATTTAGCTTCTACTTTTTGTAACTCTATATCAATATCATTTCTAGGATGTTTTTCTTTTATTTCTCTTCTCACGTTTTTATCTATGTGGTTTAAATATACTTGTAAACTAGACAAATTAACATTTCCTAAGATTTTACTTACAACAGCAATGTTAGCACCTTCATTCAAAAGGTGAATCGCAAATGAATGTCTAAGCATTGTAGGATTTATGTTTTTATCTATATTAGCTAAATTAGAATATTTTTTTATAACTTTCCAAAGACCTTGTCGTGTAAACCTTTGTCCTAATGAACTTACAAATAATGACTTTTCACCTTCTACAGCTATTTTAGGTCTTGCTTCTTTTAAATATTTCTCTAAATAAAGTTTTGTAATATCACAGAGTGGTATAACTCTTTGACTTTTACAACATGAACTACAATATATATAGTCAATATCCAAGTCAACATCGTCTACATTCATATCTACTAGTTCTGATACTTTTATACCTGTACCATATAATACTTCAAAAATAGCCTTGTCCCTAATTAATTTAGGTGTTGTTAACTTAGGAAAATTTAATAATCTTTCAATTTCTTCTTCTGTAAGTATATTTATATTTTCTTTTTTTACCTTAGGTTTTTTTATATCCTTTGCAGGATTATTTGTACATACATGATTTAAAAATAAATAATCATGAAAAGATTTTATAGATGATATCATCCTTGCTATTGTAGCTATTGATACATTATCTTTTTCCAACTTTATTAAATAACTTATAATATCATTTTCTACTATATCTACTAGTTTAATGCTTTTTTGATTTATATATTCCATATATTTTTTTATATCCATAAAGTATGATGCCACTGTGTTTTCTGATAATTTTTTTTTATCTTTTATGTAATCTATATATTCCTCTATAATATCCATTATAAACTCCTTTATTTAACTAGGAACTTAATAATACCAATACTTACAGTATTTAATATTAATTGCAACCCCAATGATAGTGCTATTATAATTATAATATTTAGTATATACCTCTTAATTAAAAACTGCATATTTCTTCTATTTTTCTTTTTAAATTCATAAACCATCTCTTTAAAATAGCTTAAACTAATTAATGTTAATATGATTGCACATGGAATAATAATCAAATTTTTAAATAATATTATTAAAATCATTTTTGCACTCTTAAGTTTTAATGCCAATATAAAACTATTTATTGTATATCCAATTGACATTCCCTTTAACACAAAAATTACTAATACTGCTGGAATTGTTACTACAAATAGGCTTAATAGAGCTATCGAGCCCATAAATATTGTATCTGACTTTAAATTTTGTAGAACTGTATCTTTTACATTTATATTCAGATTATAATACTCTACAGCAGGATTTATATTGTTTAAAATATTATCACTAGAACCTGGTAATATTTTATTTATATAGGACCCAATAACAATAGACATCATAAACAACAATCCTATAATAATTATTTGTCTATTTAATTCTCTAAAATCATTTTTTCTATATGTTTTTCTCAATTTTATTCCCCCTTGTCCTTTATAAAATAATATGCTGTAGGACAAGGGGTTATTCATTTTTATGAATATTAATTTTTAAACATATCTTTTACTAATAATAATCCAATAGAAGTTTTTGCATCCTCAACGTCATTTTTTAATACCATATTATAGGCTTCTTCAAGCTCAACTTCGTAAACATCTAAAAATTCATCTGCATCTAAATTATTTTCTCCTGGAGTAAGACCTGTTGCCAAATATACAAACATTATCTCATTAGAAAAACCTGCTGAAGTGAAAAATTTATGTATTAGTTTAATATTTTTTGCACTATATCCAGTTTCTTCTTTTAACTCCCTCTCAGCACATTCTTTGGGACTTTCATTTTTTTCTAGCTTACCAGCTGGAATTTCAAAAATTGGTTTTTCTATAGGTTTTCTAAATTGCTTCACTAATACAACTTTATTATCATCTGTAATTGCAACTATTCCTACTGCACCACCAACTTCTACTAATTCCCTTTTTTGATATCCTTGTCCTGGAATTTCAACAGTATCGACCTTTAAAGTAATTACCTTACCTGTATAAACTCTATCACTACTAATAGTTTTTTCTTCTAATACCATCTTAAACCTCCATTAAGTAATATGCTGCTGTACTTGCAGCTTTAAAAAATGCCTCATCTTGCTCATAATTTCTTCCCATACTTTTTACTTTTAGATTAAAATAGTCTAAATCCTCTTTCGTTTTATTATTATCTATATAAATTATATTATGCTTTTTATCTAAACCACTAGATTTAACTTGTTCTTTTATAAATTTTAATTTTTCATCATCATATATAGTTATTGGTATATCTATATTTACATTTACAATTTCTTCAAATACAGTCATACTATGATGTGAAATACCTTGATGTCTTTCTCGTTTGTCAGCAAAACTAATTCTTGGAATTGCTATTGCTCTTCCTCCAAGCTTTATTACAGCATCAAGAATTGGACCTTGTTCAATTCCTGTAAATCCATATTTAGTACCTGTACCAGCTATTCCTGGCCCCATACTTACAAATACTACATCAGCTTTTAATATTTCTTTTGCTGTAATCAATGCAGTGTATATATTTATACACTCATAGTCTCCCCCAAATGCATTTCCTATAGTTATTGTACTATCTATTAATTTTTTTCCTTTTAAAGTATCTACATTTTTACTTAAATAAATTGGAAGAGATGCCCCGTCAGTCATTATATATACTAATTTCTTATTAGGGTTATTTCTTTTAAATGAAGCTGCAAATGGAGTTAACATGCTATGAAGAGTCCCTACTACAACAGGAAGGTCTTCTAACTCTGTAAAATCACCAAATTTATCATGATAAATGCTTTCTTGTTCCTCAACAGAATCTACCTTTATTTGAAGTGGTGTATATCTAAGTTTCATTATATGACCACCTTCAATTAAACTAGATTCTAAATTGTTTAAATTAGTTATTACAAAATGGTATCCACCAGTTCCTAGACTTAGCTCTACTGCTGTTGTATTTAAAACTACTTCGTCTCCTATATCTACTACCCCAGATAGTTTTGGATAATTATATGCTCTTTGTATTTCTCCATTTATATTTACTCTTATATCATCCAGCGTTTCAGTTTGACTTACAATTGATTCAACAATCCCCACTCTTTTGCTTATCATAATGCTACCTTCCCAACTTATCTATAAAATTTAATAATTTATTTTTTTCTATTATTTTAGTCAATGAGTATTTTTCAGTAAATATATGCATAATAACTACAAATATTAACCATCCCAGTCTGATATTAAATGGATATCCAAAAGAAATTAGAATTCCAATAGACATTCCAAGAACATTTGAACCAGTATCTCCCATCATTGCTCTTGCCTTTAAATCATAATTAAAGTATGCAAGCACATTTGGAACTATAAGTAGTGGAAGAACTTGAATAAATCCTGTCAATGTTAAAAATACAATCACCATTATAAATAAATATGCTTTTATTGCTCTTCCTGGTCTTAAATCTAAAAGATTCATTAAATTGGTTGATAGAGCTATTATTAATGTATTTACTATTATATCTATTATGTCTTTTGATATAGACACAGAAACTATAAGTCCTACAAATCCACCAAACAATGCCTTAAAGCCTCCAGTTGTAAGACTTCCCTTGAATAAACTTTTAAAGTGACCTTTTAGACCACTTACATCTCTATTTCCAATAACATCATCTAGTATTCCTGCAAAAAACATGGATATCATGCCAAACATAAACATAAATATATATGCTAAATCTATATATTCTGTAGTAAAAAATGCAAGTATTATTCCATTAATCACAAGCATAGGTAAAAATACAATTCCCATACTTACTGGTATCATATCTTTTTTGTAGTTTGGTCTAAGTATATTTCCATTTATCAATAAATTTTTAAATAGTGGTATTGCAGCATAGGTTCCAAATAATCCTGTTAATAATAAAATGGTATAAAGTATATAATCTTTCACTAAGATATTACCTCCATTCTTTCTTTTTTTGTCCTAAAACCTTTTTTATATGATAATACTGCTTACCTCTATGAACAAATCCTTTTAAATTTCTGCCAGTTTCATTATGAGTCATGTTTACTAATACTTCTTTAATTTTAAAACCATACTTTAGTATATCAATCGTCATTCCAACTTCAACACCATATCCAAAAGGTATTTCATCAAATTTTTCTAAAACTTCTCTTTTAAATATTCTTTGACCTGACAGAGTTGCATCTAGCTCAACTCCTGTCATCTCAAAAACAGAATTTTTAGCTAAACCTTTTACAAATCCCAGACCTCCTTTTTTCTTTGCAGGAGGAAACTTTGCTATAGTAACATCGGCTTCACCATTTAATATTGGTACAATTAATTTTTCGATTTCTTTAGCAGAACTGCCTAAATCTCCATCCAAAAATCCTATAATATTTGCACTTTTCATTGATACTTTAAGCCCATAGTTTAAAGCATATCCTTTACCTCTGTTTTTATCTAACTTAAAAAATTTAATCTTTTCATTCTTTAATTCAGATACAACCTTAGCAGTATTATCTGTTGAACCATCATCTACAACTACTATTTCATTTATTTCTTTAATTCCAACTATACTTTCTAATGTATAGTTTATTCTACTTTCTTCATTATAAGCTGGTATTATTATACTTATATAAGAATCCATTTTTTCTCTCCTTAAAATTATTTCTATTTAATAGATGGCAACAATGAAGTTGCAGTATCTAATCTACCAAAATTACCAACTATATTACCTTGTTGTAAAAGCATAGCTAGAGATACACTTCCTACACCCTCATCGATATTATCTATAGTTGCAACTTTATTTTTAGAATATAATTCTACATAAGAAGTTTTAACTCCTGTATTTTGAACTTCTACTAAATATTTATTTTCTGATTTTATTTTTGAAACTAAAAATTTTTCTATTTTGTCAAATTGTTTTGTCTTATCTTTTGCATCATTTCCACCAGCGATTACAACAGATTCATATTTTAGATATGTGTCACCAATAGAGTTAAATTTTATTACATCTAGTTCTTGAAGATATGTTAAAATGTCACTTGCATCTTCCTTTTTCAAAGTATCAATTATATAATTAACTGCATCATTTGTATTTTTAATTTCTGCACCTAATTTACTTGAGATTTCTTTTAATTTTTCTGGATTTGTTATATTTTCTTTTAACACTATGTTAAATGCAACACTACCATTAGACTTGTTTATTATATCTTCTATATTTTTTGTATAATCATCATTTTCATTAGCTGATATTATTCCTATACTTTTTCCACTTAATGAACCAATTAAAACCTTGTCCACATTTTTATTTATAAAATTAATTGCTTCTTCATAATCTTTATTTACCTTTGCTAAATCTACATCAAGTTTATCATTTTTTTCTTTTAAAATATTAAATTTATCATCTAAGTCATTTATTATATTTGCTTGTTGCTCACTTAATTGTTGATTATTATTTAAATTAAATCCTACTAACATGCCTATACCCAAAGCTATAAATATAGCACCAATAGTGACTATATAATATTTCATATTAATATGCATATTTATCCTCCTAAAATTTACATCTGTAATAATACTTTAAATTTCAATTGCATTAACTGTATAAATTGTTGAACTCCTGGTGACAATGATGCAACTACCAACACAGGAAATAAGGCTGTTGCTATTAATGCCCATATGTACTTTATCTTTAGCTTACTTCTATATAACAAGTTAACTCCTTTAGCATCTATAAGCTTAGAACCTATCTTTAGTCTAACTAAAAAAGTACTTGCCATTCCCTTTCTTCCTTTCTCAAGGAAATCAATCATATTTGAATGTGTACCCACTGCTACTATTAACTCTGCTTTATACTCATATGCAATAAGCATAGCTATATCTTCACTAGTTCCTGGTGCAGGAAATACAACTGCATCTAAACCTAGTTCTTGAACTCTCTTAAGGCCTGGCGCTCTACCATCTGTATAAGCATGTACTACTATTTCACTAGCTTTTTTTAAAGCTTCATCGCTTACACTATCCATGTCTCCTACAATTACATCTGGAGTATATCCAAACTCAATTAAAGCATCTGCGCCTCCATCAACACCAACTAGAACAGGTTTTACCTCTTCTATGTATGAAAGCATTGTACTTAAATCTTCTTTATAGTCCTGACCTCTTACAACTATTAATACATGCTTATTTGCATAATTAGTTTGTACTTTTGGAATTTCTACTTCACCAAGTATAAATCCTTTTTCTTTTTTAGCATAATCTATAGTATTGTCTATAAATCTATCTAATTCTACGGCTAAGTTTTCATAAGCAGCCTTTATTTGATACGAAACTTCATACTTATCTAAAACTTCACCTGCACCTAAAAATTGTCCTTCTCTATATATCTTTCCATCTATAACTTCTATAGTCTGTCCTTCTTTTAATTCTTCAAATAATTCTTCTCCAATATTATCAATTATTAAGATATTATTCTCAGTTAATATTCCTGGACCTTTATTAGGATATCTACCACTTATAGAAGGCGCCGCATTTATGACAAGTTTTATTTTGGCTTCTACCAAAGAGTTTGCAGCAACTTCATCTATGTCTATATGATTTATAACTGCTATTTCCCCACTTTCAACTCTTTTAGCAAGCTTTTTAGTTTTTCGATCTACTTTTATAGGGGCCTCGACTCTCATTTTTAAACCTCCACTATCATTATTAAAATCACATTATATTATAGCATTACTTAACAATAAAATAAATGTTTTAAGTTTGTCCTACATCTTTAATCCTTATAACACTATATTTTATGATTTTTTTATTTAATTTTTTTTACAATATACTTTAAAAATTAATGTTTCAACTTGTTAAAGTATATTTTTATATTAAAAAACAAATCAGCATTAATCTACAATTGACAAAGGTACATACTATGGCCATAGTATAATAAAATTATATTAAACAAATAATAAAGAAAAAATAAAGTTTTTATTATATATTAAAACAGCAAAACGGTATAACCCTATTGGTTATACCGTTTTGCTGTTTGTAATGCATATTTATTGCCAATACCTTTATTAAAAGGTCTTACTTTTTCTGTCTATTTATTTAACCATACTATGTTCTAATCTTAATTTATCAGCAATCATTGCTATAAATTCTGAATTAGTTGGTTTTCCTTTAGTATTGTGTACCGTATATCCAAATAGTTGATTTATTGTGTCAACTTTTCCTCTACTCCATGCAACTTCTATAGCATGTCTTATTGCTCTCTCAACTCTACTTGGTGTTGTATTGAATTTTTTAGCTATACTTGGATATAACTCTTTTGTTACTGCACCTAAAAGTTCAACATTCTCAATGACCATTTTTATAGCTTCTCTTAGATATAAATATCCTTTTATATGAGCTGGTACTCCTATTTCATGTATTATATTCGTGATTTCTGTTTCTATGTTACCTACATTTTTAACAAAATCACTTCTTGTCATTTGAGTTTCTTGAACTGGTCTAGGCTTTGGCTCTACTTGAGTAACTCTATTAGAAACTAGTTCTCTAATTCTGTTTATAAACACAACAAAATCAAACGGCTTTACTATGTAGTAATCTGCTCCTAGATTTATTGCGCTTTGAGTTATCTTATCTTGACCTACTGCTGATAGTACTATTATTTTTGGCATTTTAGGTATATCCATAGTATTTAATTTTTCAATTACACCTAATCCATCCAGATGCGGCATTATTACGTCTAATATTAATAAATCTGGTTGTGTCTTTTTTACTAAATCTAATGCTTCAATCCCATCTTTAGCTATGCCTAATATTTCGATATCATCCTCATTAGACAAATACTCTTTTAATACCTGACAAAAATCCTTATTGTCGTCTGCTAAAACTATTTTGATTTTTTCCACTAAAAATCCCCCCATTAAAAAACATCTTCTTATTACAGAAAACTAAACTTTTTACACAAATTGCTTCCTAATTATCTACTCTAAAGCATATTCGACACTTCAAAATTATATTCCTCCTAGATAAGTGATAAAATAATAAAATTTTTTAATGCCTCACCTACAATTTTATCATTTCATCTATAAAAATACCATATCCTTTTTTCGGATTATCTCTAAAAACATGAGTTATTGCACCAATAATTTTATTATTTTGTATTATTGGAGCCCCACTCATCCCTTGTACAATCCCCCCTGTGTATTCCAATAACTTATCATCTACAACTTTTATTACCATATCTCTATAATTTCCTTTATCATATACTATACTTTCTATTTTTATATCATAGCTTGTTATATTTTTGTTTTTGTCTTCAAAAAGAATTATTGCATCCCCTATTTTTACATCTTGAGGTCTTCCAACCTCAATTAATTGTAATTCTTTATTTGCTAAATTAAATTCTTTATTTTGTTTTTCTGTAATATTACCACTTATACCTAATTCTGAGTTATTCGAAAAATTTCCCATCAGATTACCATCATTAAAATCCCCTTTTATTCTACCTACTTTTTCATTACTGGCTTTTACTATTTTTAGTTTTTCTGGTTTATATATATAGCCTTGCTTAATCTTTAATAGTTCATTAGTGTCCGAATCTTTTATAGCATGACCAATTGCTTTAAATTTTTCCATATTAGGGTCATAAAAAGTCATAGTTCCAATTCCAGATATCTTATCTCTTACCCATAATCCAAGTTTATAATTACCATTTTCTTTTTTAGTTTCTATTGTCTCTGTTTTATATTTATTTTTTCTTTCAAAAGTCACTTCTATTTTACTTTTTTTAGCTTCATTTAAAATCTTTGATACATCCTGACTATCTTTTATTTTTTTATTATCTATTTTTACTATATTGTCGCCAATCTGTATGCCTCCAATATAATCTACATCCTCTTCCTCATATCCTAAAACCAATACACCATCTGTATTTGCTTTCACTCCAATTATATTTCCAAGTGGATATACATATTTTTTATCATGATTCTTAATTGTAAAAGTTTCTATTGGGGTCTCATTATTCGTATTACAATTTTTATTTTGAAAAATTATAACCATCATAAAAATCGATACAGCTCCTAATATTATCCAAATATTTTTGAAATTCTTATTTATTTTGTTCATATATTCATCTACTCCTATGCTGTATTATTATGTATTTATAATTCCTTTATCGTAAAAATTTATTCATTTAAAAACCTCGTTGTATATCTTACTAAGTGCTTTTTAGCCTATAATATGGTAGTATTATATTGTAGTAAAAAGTTTGAAGGGTGGTAATATTTTGAAATTAAATGTAAGAATTGCAGACATAAATAATTGGCATGATTTAGTCAATTTGTCTGTAGATAAAAATCAATTAGATTATATAGAAAGCAATGCACTTTCTATTGCTGAGTCTAAGTTTATAACAGCTTGGATACCTGTTGGAATATATGATGACAATATACTGATAGGATTTGCTATGTATGGTCGCCTAGAAGATGACAGAGTTTGGCTTGATAGATTCATGATTGACTCAAAGTATCAAGGCAAAGGGTATGGAAAAGCATCCTTAAATTTCCTTATAAATCATCTTAAAAATGAATATAATAGCAATGAGTTATACCTTAGTATATTCGATAACAACAAAATGGCTATTGGACTTTACAAAAGCTTTGGATTTGAGTTTAATGGAGAACTTGACTATGGTGGAGAAAAGGTAATGGTATTAAAATTTAATTGATATTAACAAAAATATATATCTATCAAGGAGGTGAAGTCATTATATAAATATATTTATATAATGATAAACAAAATGACTCAAAATGTAATTTTAAAATTTGTTGAAGCAAATGATTTAGAAAATCTTGAAAATGTAAAGATTTTATTTAATGAATATTCAAATTCATTGAATATAGATTTGTGTTTCCAAGACTTTAATAATGAATTAAAAACACTTCCAGGAAAATATGAAAAACCTTCAGGTTCATTAATACTAGCATTTGTTGATGAAAATTTAGCAGGTTGTGTTGCATTAAAAAAACTTGAAGATAAAGTATGTGAATTAAAAAGGTTATATGTAAGAGATAAATTTAGAGGACTTAAAATAGGAAAAATATTATTAGAAGAAATCGTAGAAGAAGCTAAAAAGATTGGATATACATATATGAGACTAGATACTCTTCCAAGCATGAAAAGTGCTCAAGGTTTATACGAAAAAATTGGTTTTTATGATATAGACCCTTACACTTATAATCCAATTGAAGGGGCTAGATACATGGAGTTAAAATTATAAATAAAAAAATAGAGTATAAATAAAATTATATATATTTTATTTATACTCTATTTTACTGATTAAATTATTTTGAATATATTTATTTCTCTAAGTCTTCCAAACCAATACTTATATCTTCAGTTATATCTTTTATATATTCTACGCCATTATTGTATGTAAGCTTTGCTTTAATATAAATTATATCATCAATATCCTTTTTAGGAAAAGTAGCCTCATAATTTACTTGCTTTCTATCTATATTATCATCTTCACTATCATTTGATACTTTATCAGACTTCGCTTTATATACAGTATCTCCTTTACCTTCATTTACAATAATATCTACATTTTTTAACTTGATATTATTATAAACTTTATTTTTTGATTTTTCACTTTCATGATTAAATAGATTGCTGTTTTCCAATATTTCAATAAAGTATTCCTTGTTGTCCCTTATTCCATAATTAAATACAGGTGGTTCAGGCATATAATCAGACTTAGTCAATTTTTGAATATCTGAGCTTTCAGATATTGTACCACTTGTAACTACTTTATAATCATATTCACTACCTGTAGTTATTTTTATTTCACAAATATATGATAATTCTCCATGCTTTGTCATCTCAATCTCATTCCATTTATCACTATCTGCTTTATACATAAAGAAAACTTTTCCATCCTTACCAAGTTTACTCAACTGTGTATCCACATCAATTACACATTCGTCTTTTTCTAATTTTTTAACTTTTAAATTAATGCTTTTTGTTATATAACTTTTGGACATTTCCTCATTAATTGTATTGCTAACGTCTGACTTAGTATTCATAATTTCTCGTGATAAATAATCTAATTTATCATTAGAAGTGTTAAGATTATTTTTGATACTATTAATAGCTAATAAAATATACCCTAATACTATAATAACTATTATTATAAAAATTAAGTACATAGTATTTTTTTTATTCATTTAATATCCCCCCACTACTACCTTAATACATAATATTATACTCAAAAACTTAAAATT
>NZ_JAGWCT010000045.1:0-30893 GCF_020657815.1 Clostridioides sp. ZZV15-6597
TATTTCTAATGGTTATATTTTAAAATAGTTTATGTAGCCCATGATTTAAATAAATAATAAAAGGATGAAGAGTTATGAAATTAAACAGAAATGATGCTTGTTGGTGTGGAAGTACTAAAAAATATAAAAAATGTCATATGGATATAGATAATAAAATAAATTCATTCGCTCAGCTAGGTCATATTGTACCTACTCATGACATCATAAAAAATGCAACACAAATTGAAGAAATAAAAAAAAGTGCTGTAATAAACACAAAGATTTTAGATTATATTTCAGATAAAATTAAAGTTGGAATGTCTACAGAAGATATAAATGAATTAGTCCACAACTTTACATTAGAAAATGGAGCTATTCCTGCACCACTAGATTATAATGGTTTTCCTAAAAGTGTATGTACATCAATAAACAATGAAGTTTGTCATGGTATCCCAAGTAAAGACATCATATTAAAGGATGGAGATATTATAAATGTAGATGTTTCTACTATTTTTAATGGATATTACTCAGATGCTTCAAGAATGTTTATGGTAGGAAATGTTAAAGAGAATGCAAAAAAATTGGTTCAAGTTACTAAAGAATGCATTCAAAAAGGTCTTGAGGCTGCTAAACCATGGGGATTCTTGGGTGATATAGGTGATGCTATTAATTCTTATGCAAAAGAAAATGGATATTCTGTTGTTAGGGAAATTGGTGGGCATGGAGTTGGACTAAATTTTCATGAAGACCCATTTGTAAGTTATGTTTCTAAAAAAGGAACTGAAATGTTATTGGTTCCTGGAATGATATTTACGATAGAACCTATGGTAAACGAAGGAACTCATGAGATTTTTGTTGATGAAGAAAATGATTGGACTATCTACACAAAAGATGGTAAATTATCTGCTCAATGGGAGTGCATGATTTTAGTTACAGAGACAGGAGCTGAAATTTTAACTCAATAAAAAATAAAAGCCTATAAAGATTGAGTTTTCAATCTTTATAGGCTTTTATTTTATTCATGCACATCTATTGCATCAACTGGACAGCTTTCTCTAGCTTCTGCTGCTGATTCTTCAGCATCACTTGGTATTTCATCAACTATAACATGTGATTTTCCATCATCCTTCATATCAAATACTTCTGGACATATTGATGGACATAATCCACAACCTATACAAGTATCTTGATTAACATTTGCTTTCATAATAAAATCCTCCTAAACGTTACAAATTTAAAATTTTGTTTACCAAAGATTGGCGAACTAAAACTTTGACCTTCAGTTCTTTTTTATTATGTCCTCAAATTTGAAAATAATACCTTTTCAAAATAAATTTTATAAAATTTATTTTATAGTTGTATTATGACTATATATAATATACATTGTCTAGCTCTTCGTATTCGTAGGATACTTCTCTTTTATTCTTTTTTACAGGTTCTAGATTTCTTATTTTCACTATTTTTGCTGGTATACCAACAACTGTAGCTCCATTAGGTACATCTTTAACAACAACTGAATTTGCACCAATTTTTGAATTAGAACCGATATTTAAAGGTCCTAGTATTTTTGTTCCAGCTCCAATTAATACATCATCGCCAACAGTTGGATGTCTCTTTCCAGTATCCTTTCCTGTAGCACCCAAAGTAGCTCCTTGATATATTGTTACTCTATTTCCCACTTCGGCTGTTTCACCAATTACAACACCCATTCCATGGTCTATCAAAATACCTTCTCCCATTTTAGCCCCAGGATGTATTTCTATACCAGTCATAAATCTGGATATCTGGGATATTAATCTAGCTGTAAAAAGCATCTTCTTCTTATAAAGAAAATGAGCTATTCTATGCATTATCATTGCATGCACTGATGGATATAGTAAAAAAACTTCTATCTTAGATCTAGCTGCTGGATCATTTTTCATTATATATTCAATATCTTTATTTATTTTTTTAAACAAAGTATTCACTCCCTCAAATAAAATTATTAAAATATTCCCATGGACATATATTTATCTACTCCATCTGGAGCTACTGTTACTATTTTTTTATTTGGATATTTTTTCGCCATTTCCATAGCACCAAATATATTTGCTCCAGAAGATATACCTACCAAAATCCCTTCCTTTGATGCAAGTAATTTAACTGTATCAAAAGCATCTTCATCATCCACTAATATTACTTCATCAACTACACTAGAATCATAATTTTCAGGAACAAAGTTAGCTCCTATTCCTTGTATTTTATGAGGTCCAGTTTTATTTTCTGATATAGCTGGAGATTTTTTTGGCTCAAGTGCAACTACTTTTATGTTTGGATTTTGCTCTTTTAAATATCTTGCAGTCCCTATTAAAGTACCACCTGTTCCAACTCCACATACAAATATATCTAAATCTTTAACATCATTCATAATTTCAACTGCTGTTGTTTTATAATGTGAATTTGGATTGTCTTTATTTTCAAATTGTTTCAAACTTTTATAATTTGGATTTTCTCTTAATAGTTCATTTGCTTTTTCTATAGAACCTGCCATTCCAGCTTTTCCATCTGTAAGTACTAAATTTGCTCCATAAGCCTTCATTAAATCTCGTCTCTCGATACTCATAGTCTCTGGCATTACTATTACTACTTCATATCCTTTTAATCTTCCTATCATGGATAATGCAATTCCAGTGTTTCCACTAGTTGCTTCTACTAGTACATCTCCCTTTTTTAATTCTCCTCTTTTTTCTAATCCTTCTAGCATTTCATAAACTGCTCTATCTTTTATACTTCCTGCTGGATTTACTTTTTCTAATTTTACATATATGTTAGAACACCCGTTAGTACATCCTAAATTATTCAATCTTACTACAGGTGTGTTTCCTATCAACTCTAATGCGTTATTATATAACATACTACTTCCTCCTATATGTCCAAATCTATTATCAAATTGATAACGATAAATATATTATAGTATTATCATTTTGATAATGCAACCTTTTTTTGGATTTTATCCCTACAATTGTTTTATTCCTAATATTAGTAATATTCAAACAAAAAAAGTGAAAATCATTATCGATTTTCACTCTTCAAACTTCAAGATTTATGCTAAGTCATACACAATACTTCACTACAAAAACTCTACAAAATACTATATAAGACCTAATATTTTTGCAACCTCTACATTAACCTTTAACACATTAACTCTATCTTCACCTAAAACTCCGAAAAGTTTTTTTGAAGTATTGTCATCTACAATTTTTTGTAATTTACTCTCTGATATTCCTGATACTTTTGCTATAGCAGGTATCTGAACCTTTGCAGAAGCAGGACTTATATTAGGGTCAAGTCCTGAACCTGATGCTGTAAGTAAATCTGTTGGTATATCTTCTTTTTTTACACTTGGATTATCTTTCAAAAACTGTTCAATATCTTTTTGAACTCTATCATGAAGCTCTGGATTAGTTGCTCCATAATTAAAAGAACCTGATGAAACACCGCCATAAACTGTATTTCCATCCTTATCTGGTATTAAATCTTCTTTTGTATAAGTATTATAGTTTACTGATGAAACTCTTCCCTTAAAAAATCTTGCATCTGTAAAACTTTGACCAATAAGCTCTGAACCAACCTTTACACCATTTACTTCTATCATACTTCCATTAGCTTTATCTTTAAATGCAACTTGACTTACCCCTGTTAAAACAAGTGGATATACAAGTCCGCAAACAAATAACAATACAATACTTACAAGCAATGCTGGTTTTAATGTTTTCATTTTTATATCCTCCATTTATTAACCTAAATTAAGAACCATTACTAAAGGTGTAATTAATAAATCAATTACTTTTATTCCTAAAAATGGTACTATAACCCCACCAAGACCAAAAATAAGCATATTTCTCATTAGCATAGCTTGTGATTTCATAGGTCTATATTTTACCCCTTTCATAGCAAGAGGTATTAAACATGGGATGATTATAGCATTAAATATTAAAGCTGATAATATCGCACTAAATGATGTAGAAAGTTTCATTATATTTAATATCTCCATTTGAGGTATTGCAAGGGTAAATATAGCCGGTATAATTGCAAAGTATTTTGCAACATCATTTGCTATACTGAATGTTGTTAAAGCACCACGTGTTATTAAAAGCTGTTTTCCTATTTCAACCACTTCTAATATTTTAGTTGGGTCTGAATCTAAATCTACCATGTTTGCTGCTTCCTTTGCAGATGTTGTACCACTATTCATAGCAAGACCCACATCCGCTTGAGCAAGTGCAGGAGCATCATTTGTTCCATCCCCTGTCATAGCAACTATTTTACCTTCAGATTGTTCTTTTTTTATTGCCTCTATCTTATCTTCTGGTTTACATTCTGCAATAAATCCATCCACACCAGCTTCTCTTGCAATTGTAGCTGCTGTTAAAGGATTATCTCCTGTACACATTATCGTCTTTATTCCTATCTCACGAAGTCTAGCAAATCTTTCTACAAGCCCTGATTTTACGGTGTCCTTTAAGTAGATAATACCGTATATCTCATTATTGACACACACTACTAGAGGTGTCCCTCCTAATTTTGCTACTCTATTTACACTTTCTTCTAAATCGCCTGGTACTAATCCACCAGATGATTTTACTCGATTTATTATACTGTCATAAGCTCCTTTTCTAATAGTTGTTCCATCAGATAAATTTATACCACTCATTCTAGTTTGTGCAGAGAATTCCACAAACTCAGCTTCTTCGGCCTCTTTTGTTTTTCCTGTTGAACCTAGTTTTATCCCTAAATCAACTATAGATTTTCCTTCTGGTGTATCATCTTTTAATGAACACATAACAGCATAGTTTATTAAATCTTTTGAATCAGCATTTCCAACTGATATAAATTCTGATGCAAGTCTATTTCCATAAGTAATAGTCCCTGTCTTATCCAAAATCATAGTATCAACATCACCACAAGCTTCTACTGCTTTTCCTGACATTGCAATGACATTGAATCTAGTTACTCTATCCATACCTGCAATTCCAATAGCGGATAATAATCCACCTATAGTAGTTGGTATTAAGCATACTAAAAGTGCTATCATAGTAGAAATTGGAATCTTAACACCTGCATAATTCGCCATTGGATAAAGAGATATTAAAACAACCATAAATATAAGTGTTAACCCCACCAATAAAGTATTTAAAGCAATTTCATTTGGTGTTTTTTGTCTTGAAGCTCCTTCTACAAGAGCTATCATTTTATCTAAGAAGGACTCTCCTGGCTTTGTTGTGATTTTTATTTTTAGCCAATCACTTACAACTGTAGTTCCTCCTGTAACAGAAGCAAAATCTCCTCCAGATTCTCTCATAACAGGTGCAGATTCTCCAGTTATTGCTGACTCATCCACAGAGGCTATACCTTCTATTACTTCTCCATCATTTGGAATAACTTCTCCTGCATTGACTAAAACAATATCGCCTAATTTTAGCTCGCTTGCACTTATCATTTTTTCATTTCCTAATTTATCTAAAACGCTTGCCACTGTATCTTTTCTAGTTTTCTTTAATGTATCTGCTTGTGCTTTCCCTCTACCTTCAGCTACAGCTTCAGCAAAATTTGCAAAAAGAACAGTTATAAATAGTATTATTGTTACAATCCCATTATAAACTCTTAAGTTATTGCCTCCATCACCAAATAGACTAGGTACTATTGTAAGTATCAATGTTACTATAAATCCAATCTCTACAACAAACATAACTGGATTTTTCATCATATATTTAGGATTTAATTTTTTAAAAGCTTCTATAATGGAAGTTTTGAAAATATCTTTTGTAATAAACTTTGTTTTTTTAGTTTCCATAAAATTTTACTCCCTCCCAATTTTTTAGTGCCATAATACTAGATGCTCTGAAATAGGTCCAAGCGCTAAGGCTGGGAAAAATGTTAAAGCACCAACAATTAAAACAACCAATACTAAAATTATTGTAAATGTGAAATTATCTGTTCTAAGTGTTCCTATGCTTTCATTTACAGAGTTCTTAGATGCTAATAAACTTGATATTGCAAGTAATATTATAATAGATACATATCTTCCAAAAAACATAACTATACCTGTTGTTATATTCCAGAACATCGTATTATCTCCTAAACCTTCAAATCCTGAGCCATTATTAGCCGCTGAAGATGCAAACTCATATAAAACCTGTGATAATCCATGGAATCCAGGATTTGAAATTCCCTCAAGACCTGCTGGTATCGCTACTGAAAGTCCAGAGAATATAAGTATCAAAAGTGGATGTAATATAATAAGTAAAGCTATAAGCTTCATTTCTTTTCCTTCAATTTTCTTAGTTAAGAATTCTGGAGTTCTTCCTACCATCAATCCACATAAAAATACTGCTATTATAGCGTACATTAGCATATTCATAAGGCCTACACCTTTACCACCAAAAACAACATTAAGCATCATATTTAAAAGTGGTACTAATCCTCCCAAAGGAGTTAAAGTATCATGCATATTGTTAACTGTACCAGTTGTAAATGAAGTCGTCACTGTCGTAAATAATGCTGATTGAGCTATGCCAAATCTAACTTCTTTACCTTCCATACTTCCCATGCTTTGATTAAGTCCTAATTGTGATAAGATAGGATTTCCTGCACTTTCTGCTCTAAAGCAAACCATTAAACCTATTAAAAATATGATTGACATTGCACCAAATACAACCCAACCTTGTTTTTTATTCTTTATCATATGTCCAAATGCAACAACACAAGCTCCTGGTAATATCATCATAGACAACATCTCTACTATATTTGATACTATTGTTGGATTTTCAAATGGATGTGATGAATTTGAACCAAAAAATCCTCCTCCATTTGTTCCTAAGTGTTTGATTGATTCAAGTGCTGCTACAGGACCTTTAGCTATATCTTGAAGTTTTCCTTCTATAGTAGTTACTGTTTCTGTACCATCAAAAGTCTGTGGTACTCCTTGTGTAACTAATATAATACCAATAATTAAAGCTCCTGGTAAAAGTACTCTTGTTGTTATTCTAATTAAATCTACATAAAAGTTGCCTAATGTTTTCTTTTTACCTACTAACCCTCTTACAAATGCCATGGCAGCTGCATATCCTGTTGCCGCTGATGTAAACATCATGTATATTATCACTGTCATTTGACTAAGATATGAAAGCCCTGATTCACCTGAGTAATGTTGAAGATTCGTGTTTGTCATAAAACTTATTATTGTATTAAATGATAAACTTTGTTCCATACCTTTAATTCCATTAGGATTAAAAATATGCATGCTCTGAGTTCTAAGTATTACATATCCTATAAACACCATGACTGCATTTGTAACTAATAAAGCTAAAGCATATTGCTTCCAATTCATTTCTTTGTTCTTATCTATACTACATACCTTATATATACAATTATCTATTTTATCAAACACTTTATCTCCAAATGTTTTTTGATTAGTGGATATATGATATAAATATTTACCCATAGGTATTACTAAAATCATAAATATCGCCAATACTATTACTATCTGTACCATAAAAATTTTCCCCCCAATTCAACTTGCTTATTATCTCTATACTATTTAGAATTTTTCAGGATTAATAAGCGCATACACCAAATATACTATCAACATTACAATTATAACTGCCAGAAACCACATAGGTAATCCCTCCATATATTACATTATTTTTTTTCAGTTTGTTTCCCACACCAGCCAGCAAGCAACTTCATGGAAATAAATCCTATGGCCAATGATGCTATCATCACTATATCTAACATTTCGACTCCTCCATTTACTTTAGTTTATTTGATAAGTTTTGGTTTCATATTGCTACTTCATTTATCTTATCATTTTAGGTATAAAGATAGGGTTAAGATACATCTATTATTGATTAGTATTGCATAAATATAAATTTGAGGTTTTTAAATGAAATTCTAAAAACCGTATTCCCAGAAATTTTAATGTAATGTAGTAGTTTAAAATCATAAAAATTAAAATAAAATTATCTCTTCTATACTTAATTTAGACATAAAAAAAGGTGGCAAGTTTGCCACCTTTCAAAAATATTGTTATTTAATTTATATTAACATTCTGGAACTATATCATTACTCATATCCATATCTAAATTTTTACCATGATAGTAAATAAAATCAATTACTTTACCACTAATCGTAACAGCAATCAAAGAATAAAAAATATCAAACGCTGATAGATAAAATAGTGATAACAACAATACAATAACATCCGTTGCTAGATAAACTTGCCCTATGTTCAAAGATGTAGTCTTAGAAATTACTAATGCTAAAGCATCGTCTCCTCCTGATGCACAACCTGCTTTTACTATTATTCCTACTCCTACTCCTACAGTTACACCTGCCAAAATAGTTGATAAAAGCATATTTTGTGATTGTGGTACAAGAGGTCCTATAGCCTCAAATAAATCATATAATACTGAAAAACTTATAGAAGCTACTATTGAATATATCAGGAATTTTTTACCGAAAAATTTATATCCTACTAAAAGTAATAAACCATCAATTACAATATTTGCTATTGCTGGTTGTATGTTGAATAAATTTTTTAACAGTAGTAAAATACCTAACACTCCACCTTCTGTTATGTTGTTTAGATAGTAAAAATTATAAACTCCAAATGCTAATATTGCTGAACCTAATAATATAAGTCCAATCCTTTCTAAAAATAACCGCCTGGCCATACATATCCCTTCCTTTTCTTAATTTATATATATTATATACAAAAGGATTGGCTTTGTATACCGCACTTTTCAAAACTTTAATTATACAAAATTTTTTTATTTTTTTCAATAGTTTTTTTATGTTTTTTCATGTTTTTTTAATAATTCTTTTGAACCTTAGTATTTTCAATGCCTTAAATGTTTTCTCATTTCACATAAGTTTATATTAATTTGACTTATAATTTAGTATAAATAAGTCTTTGTTTATATTAATTTTTTATTTGTTTAGAAATACTATCCAATAACTTATCACTAAGTTGTATTCAAAGAAAGAGTTACTTTAGAAACTATATAAAGTAACTCTATAAATTTTGACATATGTAATCTTTTACCATTCACCCTTAAATTCTGAGATATTGTCCTTGTTGACCTCAACTTGTTTAATTTGTGTAACAGGCTCAACTTTTTCGCCTTTAAGGAAATCAGATGCCTTTTCTATGACTAATGCACCTTCTTCAACAGCAGACATATAAGTTGTACCATCTATTAACCCATCAGTTACAGCTTTTAATCCATCTTTACTTCCACCCAAGCCTATAACTTTAACTTTATCTTTAAGACCAGCATCTTTTAAAGCTTGCCCTGCTCCTGTAGCAGAGTTATCATCTTGACATATTATAACATTAAAATCAGTTTTCTTTTGAATTAAATCTTCTGTTACCTTTAAGGCCTGCTCTTTCTCCCAATTTGAAGTTTGGTTATAAACTATTTGTATATTACTATCTTTTAATTCTTTTTCAAGACCTTTTTTTCTTAATACTTGTGGAGTAGTTCCTGGAACACCTTCTATTAATACAGCTTTTCCACCAGCTTCTCCTAATAAGTTTTTAGCAATTTTACCTGTTAATGCTCCTGTTTCTTCCTCATTTTGTCCTATATAGGTAACTAGACCCTTAAATTCTCCAGTTGAGTTACTTCCTATAGAATTTGTAAATGCTATTATAGGAACTTCTGAATCATTAGCAGCCTTAACTATTCTCTCACTTACAGCAGAATCAACTCCACATAATGCAATCATATCTACTCCTTTAGCCATAAAATCTTCAGCTTGTGATAATTGTTTACTAGCATCCCATTGAGCATCTGCATATTCTACATTTACACCTAATTCTTTAGATTTTGCATCTATACCTTGTTTAGTTGCTACAAAATAACCTGTTGAACCTGGTAGCAATACTGCTATCTTTTTTTCTCCATCTTTTCCTTTTCCACCATCATTTGAGCATCCAACTAAACTGAATATCATAACAAGTGATAGTAATAATGCTAAATGTTTCATTAATTTTCTCATAAAAAATTTCCTCCTCTTATTTTTTATCTTGAAGCAAGCTTTTTCTTGCTATAAGAATCAAATCCAACTGCTGCTAAAATTATTAAACCTTTAAATATGTATTGGAAGTATACATCTATACCAAGAAGATTAAAACTATTGTTTATAACACTCATAAGTAACACACCTATAACAGTTTTAAGTACAGAGCCAGAGCCTCCTGCTACTGATGTCCCTCCGATTACAACAGATGCAATCGCATCCATGTCATAGCCTTCACCTGCAATCGCAGTTGCAGTTCCAAGTCTTCCAGTTAATACAATCCCAGCTATTCCTGCAAGTACAGCATTAATAATAAATACTTTTATTTTATGGGAATCTACATTGATACCATTGAGTTTACTTGCTTCTTGATTACCTCCTACAGAATAAACATATCTACCAAACTTAGTTTTATTAAGTACAATAAATGCAACTAGTACTACTATAAAGAAAATTACTACTGGTATTGGTATATTAAATAAATATCCGTTTCCAATGTAATCAAGTATTGGTATATTTTCAGTAATTGGATATCCTCCTGTAAGCATCAAAAGCAATCCTCTTACAATAGTAACCATAGCCATAGTAGCTATTAATGATGGTACATTTATCTTTGCAACCACTATCCCATTTATTAATCCTATTACTGCACAAATTGCTATACCTAAAAGCATAGATACAAATAAATTAGTTCCACCAGTCGCAAATTTCATCGTTATAGCACCTGCAAGAGCTGCTACTGCTCCAACTGATATATCAAAGTTTCCAGATATTATAACAAAAGTCATACCTGCTGAAATTATTCCAATTATAGAAGATTGTCGCAAAAGATTAAGTATATTTTGTTTACCTAAAAATGATGGAGTTGCAATACTTATTGCTATACATAAAGCCAAAAAACCTAGTAATACTCCATAATCTCTTAAATTCAATTTATCAAAAGCTTTTTTCATCTCAGTCCTCCATTTTCATTTCTTTTATACATTAAATATACTGTTCATTATATCTTGAACTTTTATATTCTCATTTTTTAAATCATCTACAATAGAACCTTCTCTTGTCACTAAAATTCTATCACTTACTCTTATTACTTCTTCTAAATCAGAAGATATAAATATTACTCCTATCCCTTTACTTGAAAATTCTTTTATCGTATTAAAAATATCTTCTTTTGCAGCAATATCTATTCCCTTTGTTGGTTCATCATATATTATTAAATCTAAGTCTTTATCTAACCATTTAGAGACTACTACTTTTTGTTGATTTCCACCACTAAGTTCTTTTACTTCTTGTTTTACATCACTAACTTTTATTCCTAACTCCTTGACACCCTTTTTAGAAAACTCAATTTCTCTATTTCTATCTATAAACAAGAATTTCTTAAATTTATCAATTTGTACTGATGCCGAATTAGTATATATAGCTTGTTCCAAAATTAACCCAAGATTTTTTCTATCTTCAGGGATTAGCCCTATTTTATTTTTTATCGCAACTTTAGGAGAAGTTATATCTACATTTTTACCATTAATAAGTATATCTCCACTATCTTTATTATCTATCCCAAATATCAAATTTATAATTTCAGTTCTTCTTGAACCCACAAGACCTGCAAGGCCTACAACTTCACCTCTATAAACTTTAAATGAAACATTTTTTATTTTATTAGACCAACTCACATTCTTAACCTCTAATACAGGAACTTCTTCATATTTTGCAAATGTATAATCCTTCTTCTCAATAAGTTTGTGGTTATCATTTCCTGTCATAAGTTGAGTTATTTTTAATTTAGTTAAATCTTTTACATCATAAGTTCCAATCATAGTTCCATTTTTCATTATACTTGCACTATCACATACCTTAAAAACTTCCTCTAGTATATGAGAAATGTAAACTATAGTCTTACCTTTAGATTTCAATCTGTTTATTATTTTAAATAATCCTTCTTTTTCATTATTAGTAAGTGATGTTGTAGGTTCATCCATTATGATGATTTCAGAATTACATGAAACTGCTTTCATTATCTCAACCATTTGTTGATTTGCTACACTCAAATTAGACACTACTACATGTGGGTCTATATTAAAGTCAAAATCTTCACAAATTTTCATGTATTCTTCTAGCATATCTTTCTTATTTAAAAACACAATTCCTTTTAAAGTTTCTCTACCTAAAAAAATATTTTCAATAACTGTAAGGGTTGGTATTAAACTTAATTCTTGATAAATTATACTAATGCCATTTTCTTTAGAATGATGTGGATTTTTAAACATTATTTCATTGCCAGCTAAAATCACTTTACCTTTAGTTTGGGAATGGACTCCTCCTAGAATCTTAATAAGTGTAGATTTTCCTGCTCCATTAGCTCCTAAAAGGGCTCTTACTTCTCCCTTTTCTAGTTCAAAATCTATACCATTTAAAACGTCTACCTTTCCAAAACTTTTGTATATTTGTTGCATTTCCAGTATTTTACTCACTATATCACCTCACTAATTCCTAAACCAATTTATAACTTCATCAATATTTTCTTTTGGTGCTGATAACAAATCCCAAGATAGCACATACCCTTTTACTGTTGTCTTATTTATGTTTGAAATATTTTCACTTATATATTTAGGTGTAACAGGAGCTATAATTTCTTTTTTATTTATTTCAATACCTACATATATATCTTTGACAAGATTTTTTGTCATAAAATCGATTTCCTCTAGTGCAAATTTTATAGGATATATATCTCCTTCATACTCTCTAATTCCTAAAATATCTAATAAATTTCTTTTTACAGTCTCTTTATTTTCATGTACTGATTCATCAATTAATCTTTCAAATTCAAATGGCAAACCTGCTGGAGCTTTTGTAATTCTATACATCATTGGTTTTATAAAATCTGCTAATTCTTGTAACTTTTCTAAATCTTGACCCGTAAAGTAAGAGAGAAAAGGAGAAAAAGTGTCTATCCCTATTTTCAATCCTTTACTTTTAAAATAACTGCTTATATCCACTAGTGCATTGTATATATTTTGACTTTTTATTTTAAAAAAATCTTCCCATATTTTATTTTTAAATTTGTATTTTCCATTAATGTATTCTGTTATACCAAATGGAGTATCTTCACTAACTATAACTTTATTAGATATGTTATCCATTTCTATCATTAATGACTTTTTATCAATATTATTTTTTTCATATATATCTAAACAATCTTTACAAAAACAATTAAAAACACCATTTAATTTATTCGAAAAAGAGCCATACCTTATCTTATCTAAAAAAATTCCATCAAACTCAATTTCACTAAAATAAGTACTATATATTTTCTTTATGTTTTCTATATTTACCTTATTATTTGGACAATAAAATTCAAAGTTTTCATCTTCTTGTAATGCATATCCTTTAATTTTTTTTCCAGTATAGTCAACTAATAGATTACTTTTTTCAAGTAATCCTACTTCCGAAAAGCATGGAAACCAAAGATATAATTCAACATTATATTTTTTTAATAGTTTTTTAGTTTCTAAATATAGTTCTTTATCTACACTCCAACCCATGATAACCTTTTCTACGTCAATACATTTCATTAATTCTAATAGCTTATATTTTATATCATTAAATTTTATTTTCTTATTTTTAAATCCACCTGTAAAAATTTGTACAACTATTTTTTTCCTACCCATGTTTGACCCTCCTATTAGCTAATGCTATAGCAAGTCTTATACCTCCATATACTGGCTGATTTTCTTGAAGTATAAATTTTAACTTTTTATCTGTATTTTCTTCCCTTAAGTTGTTTATTAACATTTGAGCATATATAGTTCTGTTTAATGTACCACCAGATAAAACTATATCTATTTCACTTTTATTATTTTTCATTGAATTAGATATTTTACTTAATATTACTTGAGCTAATTTGGACAGTTCAATTGATGACTCTCTCAATATTTCAACAGCTAATTTATCACCTCGTTCAGCACAATCAATCACTAATGAAGCTAAGTTTGCTATTTCAACATTGTTGTTTATTTCAGTAATCATATATGTAAGTTTCTTAAAGCTATCTGCATTAAAGAAATCTAAAACACAATCAAACAAGTCACTATACTCAATACACTCATCACAATAAAGTAAAACTTTCTTTAGTACTTTTCTTCCTATATCATATCCAGAGCCCAAATCACTAAAATTATATCCCCATCCACCAACTCTATATATGTCTCCATCTTCCCTAATTCCTAATACAATTGAACCTGTACCAGCCACAATTACTAAACCAGGAGCGTCAGTCTGCGCATAAAAAGCTAAAACTGCATCATTTACTAAATATATTTTTTCTTTGTTAAGCCCAACTTTTAATATTGCCTTCATTATAATCCTGTAATCATTTGGAGAATCACATCCAGATATACCAAATACAGTGTACTCAATATCGTTATAGTCAATATGTAAGTCTTCTAATATTTTCTCAAATCCATTATTAATATTTTCATATGTTTTTTGAATTCCAACTGACTTATAATTAGTTGAACCAGTAGTATGTTCTTTAAGTATATTTCCATCTAAATCACTTACACAAAATTTTGTTTTTGTTCCCCCTCCATCTATTGAAATCAAATATTTCACATTAATATCCTCCTTTTTTATTAGATAAGGAATATTGGTAGTCAGTTTCTTTTAAACACATACTAATTACTCCATTTATACTTCCTTCTCTCAATGACTCCACTTTTATTAGCCTAGGGAAATTTTCTCCTCCAACACTCTTATTTACATCTTCTTCTATAAATTCCATGTCATTTTTAGTTAATATATTGCATTGTATAATCATAGCTTCTGGATTTAAAACACATACAAGAGTCCTTACAAAATTTGATATTATTGATAAGATTTCTTTTTTAAATTTATTATCTTTACTCTCTAAATATCTTTTTCTTAAACTCATAATATAATCTTCAATATTTAAGTTATTGTAGTTATATTTACTAAACTCTATATTTAGATAACTTAGTTCTCCAGCAAAATTTGTAGAACCTAAATATAGTTCACCATTTATAACTATACCTGAGCCAATACCATCCTCTAAATACATAAGTGCCATATTTTTATATTCGTCTTTGTACTGTTTTTGATAAATTCCAATAGTGGTAATATTTGTATCATTTTCTATAAATACTTTAGTATTATATTTACTCTTTATTAAATTTTCTAAATCTATACCTTCCCAACTTTTTATTGTTGGTATGTTTTTGACTACACCTTTTTTTACAACTCCTGGAACACCAATTCCAATCGCTCTTATATTGTTTCCTCTTACTTTTTCAATCAAAGTATCTATAACAAAAAAAGTATCATTGTTAACGTTTTCATACGTATCCATTCTTATATTGAACTCTTCTTGATAAGTTATTTCACCTAATAAATTTGCAACTACTCCTATACAGCTGTTTCTATAATAATATAAGGCTATTATATGTTCTAAGTCTGCATTTATTTCAAATAGTTGAGCTCTTCTTCCTCCAGTAGATTCACTTAATCCACTTACTTTAAGTTCATTTTTCAAAGCTAATTGTTCTACAATTTTATTAACTGTTGCTAAACTCAATTCAGTAATACTTGAAATTTCTGGCTTTGTTATGGGTCCATCATTTTTTATAATATTTTTTATTAAGTCTTCATTTACTTTTTTTATCGTTTGTGGTTTTCCAACTATATTTTTCATAAACAACACCTTACTTTATAAACTTTATTTATTAAGTTTAGTATAATAGTTACAGGTTAAATTTGTCAATATTATTCCAATAAAAAAGAAATAAATTTAAAATAGATTTCTTCTAAATTTATTTCTTTTAAATTCTCAACTATCTACAAACAATTTTTTCTAAAATTTTATTTTTTATTTCTTTAAGCCGAAAAAACAACTTAAAAGTATTTTTCCTGTTTTATAAGATGCCCTGCAAAGTCGCATGGAATAAGGATTTTTCCATAACGTCTAAAATTGGGCTATTTCTCTTTATGTCATGTTTGAAAACAGCTGGGCGCCATTTAGGAGGCACCACAAGCCTTTGTTCGGCTAGCTTTTAAGCTCTCTAATGTTCCGCAATCAGCCTCAACAACAAAGTAAACGATTTTCTTTTCAGTTGGTAGCGATAGCATGGTGATGGCCCATAATGGTGCGTAGCCGCTCCACTTGCGGAGGTTTTGCAGAAGAGAAAAGCATTCCTTGCTGGTGGATTGGAGGCTGGCCTCCAACAAGCGGATTTTCTCAATTTGGGTAAGATACAAATTGAGAAAATCGTATGAGTTTGTACACTCATACCCTGCTTGCCACTATTGTAATCCCCTTTATTAGCTACTGCGCATTATACCAATAAGGCGAACTGCGCAAAATGCTCATAATCGCCCTATAAACAGAAACCATCTATCACACAAACTCAACTATCACTATCTCATTTCCGTCAATATCGCCTAAGCGAACCTCGTAAGTTCCCCAATCATATCTAATGGCTTCAGACAGCGGAATCCCTTTTTCCTTCAAACATTCCATTGTTAAATCAAGAGTTTTTGTTTGAAATACAAAGGATTGATGCCCAGTCGGCTGTACATTACATTTTTTACAGTCCCATATACAAAGAGTGGGTGCGTTTTCTATAAAGCCAAGATAAACCCCATTTGAATTGTCATCATCGGTTTTAATAAAGGGTATTTCTAATATTTGCCTATAAAACTCAATAAGTTCTTTCGCTTGCTCAGAAAAAATATTTGTGCAGTAGTATCCTGTTAGCATCTTCTCACCTCCCAATAATCATTTTTCACCCAATCACAAAATATAAATAATCTTCTTCTGTTCGCCTTATCCACCAAAGGCGAAAAAGCATATGTTTCTTTGATTGCCTGCTGGAGAAATAACTATTTTTTATTCCAGTATATATTTTTTATAGCAATTAAAACTATCTTTATCTACTTCTTAAATCTAACTTCTGCTGCCTTTGCATGTGCATATAATCCCTCTTCTTTTGCTAACTTTTCTGCAACAGGAGCTAATATTTTTATAGCTTTTTCATTTAATATTTGTTTTGTACAAGTTTTTATAAAAGTACCGACCCAAACACCACCAGTATATCTTGATGCTTTTAATGTTGGTAGTGTATGATTTGTACCTGAAACATAATCACCAAATACCTCAGCAGACAAGTTACCAATAAATAGTGAACCATAGTTAGTTAATCTACCACAAATATCATCATACTCATTTACTGCAACTTCTAAATGTTCTGGTGCATAAAAATTACTTATTTTAATGGCTTCCTCCATATCATCAACTAGAATTATCTCTCCATTATTTTTCCAGGAACTATATGCTATATCCTTCGTTGGTAAATCTTTTAGCATAGTTTCTATATTTTTTTCAACCTCTTGTGCTATTTCTAAACTATCAGTTAATAATATACCTCTTGCATTCAAATCATGCTCACATTGTGCCAACAAGTCAGCTGCAATATAAACTGGATTTGAAGTTTCATCAGCTATTATAAGAACTTCACTTGGACCAGCTACAAAATCAATTCCAACTTGCCCATAACATTGTCTTTTAGCTTCTGTTACAAACTTATTTCCTGGTCCTACGATTATATCAACAGGTTTAATCTTTTCTGTACCATATGTAAATGCTGCTATAGCTTGAACTCCTCCAGTTGCATATATTTCATCAGCTCCTGCTATATCCATAGCTACTAATGTTTTAGGATTTATATTTTTAGTGCTTTTCATCGTTGGTGAACAAGCTACTATTCTTTTTACTCCTGCAATTTTTGCAGGTATTATAAGCATAAGAGCTGTTGAAAATAAAGGATATTGGCCACCTGGAACATATGCAAGGCATGATTCTATAGGAATATTAGTTTGACCTAAAATAACGCCTGGATAGATTTCTTTTTCAAAAGAATTTTCGAAACTAGCCTTTTGGGCTTTTGCAAATTCTCTTATATTTTTAGCAGCAATTTTTAAATTTTTTATAAATTCATCATCTACATGTTTATAGGCTTCTTTTATTTCTTCTTCAGTAATTCTGAATTCATCTCTTGTGTTTTTATCAAACATTTCATTATATTTTTTCAAAGCAGTCTCTTTATTATTTCTTATATCTTCTATTATAGAACTTACTTGTTCTCTTAGTATTTTTTCATCTACCTTTTCTTTTATATTTGATTTTTTTATACTCTTCATCTTTTTCCTCCTAGTTTTATAATGTTATCATTCTAGCAATAAATAAAAACTCCCACCCTCTATCAATAACTAGAGGATAGGAGTTTAATCATATTGTACTCACATCACTGACTGAGCACTATTTGTCTAATAACTATACTTATATTTCCGTTAATCTTTCTGAATTTTCTCTTTATTATACATAATATGATATATTTTAACTATTAATTTGTCAATGAAATTTTTTATCTTCTACAGCAATTGCAATTACATCTATCACATTTGCATCTGTCACAATTACACTTATGACATTTACATCTATCACAATTATGGTTATTATTGTTGTTTCCATTTCTTCTAGCTTCACATTCCATACCTTCGTCAAAGAATCTTCTAGACTCTTCTAGAGATTCTATACCTTGATAATTATAAGCTGAATATTCATTCCAAGATCTTTCTGCTTTGTCCCACATTTTTCTAGCTTCACATTCATATTCTCTTGCTTCTCTTCCTCTTTCTTCAGCTTCACAGAATGCTTCTCTTGCTTCTCTTTCTCTTTTTTCAGCTTCTCTTCTAAATCTGTCACAATCTCTGTTTCTGTCTCTGTCACAATCTCTGTTTCTGTCTCTGTCACAATCTCTATTTCTATTTCTATCTCTATCACAATCTCTGTCTCTATCACAGTCTCTGTCTCTGTCACAGTCTCTATTTCTATCTCTATCCCATGAATTATTCTCATCTTGGAACCATCTTGATGTAGAATAACTTCTTCTATACCAATCTCCTGAACATCTATTATTTCCCATATAGCATATCTCCTTTTAATTTTAATTTTTTATGAGATGTTTTGTTTCATCTCATAGTATATAGTATTAAAATTTTCAAAATATGTTACATAGAAACCTATATTCTTTTCTTTTTAGCTTATTTTCAACATTTTATTCATTTTTTCACAATATCCTTTATCTTTTATTAGACATAAACTGTTATTTATTTCATACTCAGAGTCAGCATAAACCATAATAGCAAGCTCATCATCATCATTTAAAATATCATAATTTACTAAGCAATTCCCAACTATATTCAATATTTCATCTTTATTACATTTTTTAAATCTAAGAAGTGCTCCACACTTTTCTCTAACTATTTTATTTACTTGTATTCTATCTTTAGTAAAAGAGTCTATACTAGAAACTCTATTATCTATTATATCAATAACATCTGAGTAAACTGCACTTCCTGTTGCTAGACTTCCAGCTCCCTTACCTACAAAAGAAACTTCTCCTACTGAATCTCCATTTACTATGACAGCATTAAACTCATTGTCTATTCTAGCAAGTATGTTATCTTTTTCCACTAGAACAGGTCTAACAAATGCACTTACTTTGTCATTTTCATATTTGCTTTGACCAATTAATTTTATCTTACAATTTAATTTTTTTGCATATTCTATGTCTTTTTCATCTATATCTGTAATTCCTTCTAAATATACATCTTTCCAGTATACTCTATTATCATAAGCTAGAGTTGACAATATTGATAGTTTTCTAGCAGCATCATATCCTAAGACATCTGACTCTGGGTTTGCTTCAGCAAAACCTAATTCTTGAGCTTGTTTTAATGCCATATCATAAGACAAATCTTCATCATACATTTTAGATAATATAAAGTTAGTAGTTCCATTCAAAATAGCATTTATGCTATCTATATTATTTCCTTCTAATGATTCTATTATAGGCTTTAATACTGGTATACCTCCAGCAACCGAAGCTTCAAATTTAATACTTACTTTATTTTCACTAGCTAATTTTGCAAGCTCATCTCCACATTCAGCTAATAAATCTTTATTTGCTGTAACAACATGAATTTTATTATTTAATGCTTTTTTGATATAAGATAGTGTTGGTTCTAAACCACCCATAACTTCAACTAATATATCTATATCTTTCTCAAATATGTCATCTATATTATTAGTTATTATATTAGAGTATTTTTTTTCTTTATGTTTTTCTAAATTATTAACTAAAATTCCAACTATTTCTATATTTCTTTTCTCTTTATTATTATCTATTATATCTATAAGTCCACTTCCTACAGTTCCATATCCTAGTACTCCAATTTTCACTTTATTTTGCATTTTATTTTCCTCCTAAATTTATAATTTTCCGATTTTTTTTAATTTTCAATCTTTTATTGTAATAAAAATAGACCCATCCCTATATAAAGGGACGAGTCTATGCTCGCGGTTCCACCCAATTTGATTTTTGTCAATTATTGACAAAATCCACTTTGTACTTTAACGCAGTTAACGGTTAATCTTACTAAAACTCTTTTTAGAGTAACTTCAGATAACAGCTCCTAGGTAGTTTTCAATCCCTCTAATTTAAAAAGTCTTTCAGCCGATGGACTTTTCTCTCTGATAATCGAATTAGATTTACTCTTCCTATTCATCACTTTTATAATTTTTTATAATTCCTTTTTATACTTTCAAATAATATTTTAAATAACAAAAAACTCCCATCCTTATAACATAAGGACGAGAGTATAATTCCCGCGGTTCCACCTAATTTAGTTTTCATTTTTTATGAAAACCCACTTTAAACTTTAACGTAGTTAACGACTATTCTTACTAAAATCTATTAATATAGATAACTTCAGAAAGTAGCTCCTAGGTAGTTTTCAATCTCTCTAATTTAAAAAGTCTTTCAGCCAGCGGACTTTTCTCTCTGATAATCGAATTAGATTTACTCTTCCTATTCATCGCTTTTTTATTTATTATATTGTAATTCATTTTAAACCCTTACAAATAAATTGTCAATAGTTTTTTTAAATTTTATTTTTTATACTTAATTTATAAATCCGAAAATTCTATTTCTAATTTCTTACTTAGCTCACTACTGATTTCTCTTTTATAATTGCATTTTTCACTATTATTTTTGCTTCTAACTGGCAACGAGACAATAAATTCACTTCCAACACCAAGTTGACTCTTTAAAGATATACTGCCATCATGCAATTCAACTAAAGATTTCACTAGTGAAAGCCCAATTCCACTGCCCTTAACTCTATAAGAAAGTTCATTGTCAATTTGTTCAAACCTATTAAATATTTTATCTATTTTTTCTTTTGGTATACCTATTCCACTGTCAGATATTTTCATTTCAAACATATTATCTTTCACATATAAGAATATATTTATTTTCCCATTTTTTTTATTGTACTTAATTCCATTAGAAAGTAAATTCAATATTATTCTTTCCAATTTTTCTGAATCAAATAACATTGAAAATTCCTCTATTTCTGTGTCAAATGTAAGTTGTATATTATTTTGACTTGCAAAATCGGCTACAGACATACATATATCTTCCACAAATGATATTATATCAGACTCTTTTGGCCTAAAATCTAAGTATCCCGACTGCATTTTTGTAAAGTCTAGAACATTATTTACTAATCTCAATATTCTATTTCCATTTTGTTTTACTATACCTAGATTTCTTTTTAGAGTATCATTTGATTCTATTAAGTCTGCCTCTTTCTTTTCTATTACTTGTAATGAAGATGATATTAAATTTATAGGAGTTCTAAGTTCATGAGATAGATTTGCAAAAAACTCCATTCTATTTTTATCCATCTCTTCTTCTAATTTTTTTCTTCTACTTATATCCCTTGCTGTACCAATTATTCCAATGACACTACCATAACTATCAAAATACGGTCTTTTTGTAATCTCAATACACTTGTTTTCGTTATGTATAATCATATTTGATTCAAATGTAACAATCTTTTTATTTTCAACTACATCCTTATCACTTTTACATATCTTGTCTATTAGAGATTCTTCTGTTGATATTTTATGACTATTCTTACCTAGTAATTCTTCTTTATTCATACAGGCTAGATTCAAAAATCCTGAATTAAACCCAATATAATTTCCATATACATCTTTATAAAACATATTCTCTGGTATTGAGTGTTCAATCATTTTCATTAAGTTTTTTGAATCATAGTTTTTATTATTATATCCACTGTATATTACATTATCTATTATTCCTATAGTTCCTAAAAGTTCGTTTTCATCATATAAGAAATATTTTTCAACCATAAAAAATGTTTCTTCGTACTCAAATAATTTTTGTAAAAATCTTTTTTTACTAGATATTCCTTCTAAATAGTCATCCCTAAATAATTTTCCAGTTCGTTCTCCCCATACTTCTATATCATTTTTTCCAAATATATCTTTTGTAGTTTTAATTTTGTTATTTAATATTGATATTAAATTTTCACTACAATCTATATATATTCCTTCTTCATCTTTAACATAAGCTAGTTTTTCTTTTTTATCAAATGAATCGATTATCTGTCTATAATCGAATACAATTTTACTAAAATACAAAACTATGTACGTATCTCCAACTATTTGTTTTCTTATATTTATCCAATTTTTAAGTGCTGGAATATATCTTTTTATACAATCTACATTATCTGAGAACAACTCTTTGGAATATTTTTTTGCTCTAAATATAGGTAATACATCTAATATATTTTTATCACAAATTCCCTCTTCCAGTTTCAATACTTGACTCATACCTTTACTTATATATTCCACTCTATATTCTATATCTTCATGTTCTCTTATAATCTTACAGTATAAAAAAGGCACAGGTATATTTTTTATAAAATTCACATATTTATTATGGATTTCCATATCCTAACCACTACCTCTCAATGTTATTTATAATAATACTTCTTAAGTAATTATATGACATTTTTCTATTAATTATAACATATTTTATAACAAATATTTGTGAATAAATTTAATTTTATGTAATTTATTATTTGTTTATAATTATTTGTGTCGCTTTTTTTTCATCAGTAATGATATGTGTTATGTATCCAGTCTTCAATGCACCTGTTATTGAATCTATACTAGAATCTGAACATATAGCTATTACTTTTTTTGCCTTTTTTAATTTTTCAAGAGGTATTTGTATGACATAATCACTATCACTTTTAATTATTTCTCCATCTTTATTAAAATAATAAGATAAAAAGGAACCTATTGCTTTCTCTTTTGTAAGCTTCTTTCCAAATCTAATCGCAGTAGCTTGGTCTGGAACCTGAGGATAATTATCAACAGATAAAATTATTGTATCTATATTATCCCATTTTTTCTCCATACTTTGATAATTTTCAGTTTTCAAATAGATATTTCGTTCTTCACTACTAGTTGGAAATGCAGGCGCATATAAAAATACAGGACTAAATCCTGTACTATTTGAAAATACAGATATTAATTCATTAGGGTGATATCCTTTGTTTGGTATGTTAGCCATTCCAACCAATGGATATACTTCTCCTTTAAAAGTACAAGTATCCTCACTCTTTTGTATTTCTTCTATTATATTACCTATAGTATATCCCCATCCTATACCGACATTACTAACCTTAGGTAATTCTTCTTTTATATATTTTATTCCATGACTTAGTATAGTTTGTTGAGTTATATATTCGGTTTTAGCTTCTGGTACTATTAGTCCACCCCTAATGTTAAATATCTCTTTCACCTGATTCATCAGCAAATCATTACTAGAAAATAGTTCCCTAATCTCTATCTTTACTATTCCAATTTCTTTTGCTCTATTTAACATTTTACTTATTAATGGTCTTGACACGCCTAAAACTTTTGCAATCTCTGCTTGAGTTTTATTATCTTCATAATACATTTTTGATACTTCTACTAATTTCAACATTTCGTTTTCAATAGTCATATTTTCATCCTTTCAAAGCTGATTTTAAGATAAAATTATCTCATTAGATAAAATTTGTCAAGTTGTATAAAAAATTTAAAAAGCCCAGAAAAATTCTGGACTTTTTAGCTTAAATATTAACATTCTTGCATTAATTCAATTATAAAACCACCATTAATTATAAACGCACATTTTAAGTTATCTCCTACTTTAAAAGGTTCTACAATTACTTCATTCTCATTTAGATATTTGTCCATGTTTTTTACTTTATATGCAACATGAGGATTTTTTTGCATTATTTCTGGAAGTGGGCTTCCCTCAACAAATCTTAAATATTCATATTTGAAATCTGTGTATTTGGGGTCTGTTATATACACCTTCAATTCTTCATTAAACTCTTCATGCTCTTGTGGCTTATCTGTTATCACACCTATATGTACAAATTCCATAAATTCCCCTCCAATTATATTGAAATCTATATATTAAACTTGATTTATACTACTTATATTCTTCTTTTAATTCTTCAAATAACTTGTATGCTTGTTCTGGAGTATTATTTTCATGAACTACAGCCTTTATTGCCTTTATCATAGCTTTTGGGTTTTCTGATTGGAATACATTTCTTCCCATATCAACTCCTGCTGCTCCTTCATTTATAGCTCTATAAGCCATTTCTAACGCTTCTTTTTCTGGAACTTTTTTCCCTCCTGCTATGACTATTGGCACTGGACAAGCAGATGTTATTTTCTCAAAATCCTCACAATAATAAGTCTTTACTATACTTGCTCCAAATTCAGCTAACATCCTAGTGGCTAATAGAAAATATTTCGCAGTTCTTTCCATCTCCTTACCTACTGCAACGACACCCAAAACTGGTATTGAATATCTATTTCCCATATCTATTGTTTTGACTAAATTTTCTATAGCCTTACATTCACCTTCAGCCCCCATAAATGTCTGTATAGCTAAGCATGATGCATTCATTCTTATCGCATCTTCTATATCAACTCCTATAACTTCCCTGCTCATATCCTCTCTAAGTACGGAGCTCCCAGCTGAACATCTAAGTGCTATAGCTTTATCTTGAGTGGGATTTATACACGTTCTTAAAGCCCCTCTTGTAGCCATAAGACAATCTGCATCTTCTATAAGGTCAGGGATTGAAAGGTCTAATCTTTCCAATCCTTGAGTAGGACCCATTATATATCCATGGTCAAAAGCTAACATCAATGATTTTCCTGTTTTAGGATTAAATATCTTTGATAATCTATTTTTCATTCCCCAATCTACATTGTCCATTCCTTTTAAATAAAAACTCTGTTGAGGTGGTTTTATCCCTATTCCATAATCTTTTGGTAATATTATTCCATCTTTATCTGCCATTTTTTATCTCCCTTTAATTTAGTCTAATTTTTTTTAAAGTAAGGTGTATTGCATGGTGAATTGAAATATCTCAATAATTCATCATCCATTCTAGCTATAAATAGTTGGAATCCAGCTGTTTCTTGAGTAGTCAAAAGTTCTCCAACACAATTTGAAACTATTTCTATATTTTTTTCTTGTAATATTTTATGACACTTTCTATAAACTATTAACATTTCCATTAAAGTAGTAGCTCCTGAACCATTAACTACTAACATTACTTTTTCACCATCTTTGATATCCAAATCCTTTATTAAAGCCTGTGTCATTATTTCAGCAGTTTCATCAGCAGACTTCATTTCCATACGTCTACCTCCACCTTCTCCATGTTGCCCCATTCCTATTTCCATTTCATTTTCTCCAAGTTCAGAAATTACCATACCTGTAGATGGATGAGTTGCTCCTTTACATGCAACAGCTATAGTTGCCATATTATCAGCAAATTTTTGTGCTATTTCTGCAACTTCATCTAAAGATTTTCCTTCTTTAGCAGCCCCTGCAGCTATTTTATATAAAGGTATACATCCGACCAATCCTCTTCTATCATCACTATTTTCTCTTGGTGCATTTGCTATATCTTCTTGAGTAACAACTTTTCTAACATTTAATCCTTCTTTTTTAACTTGTTTCATAACAAGGTTTCCTGTCAACATATCTCCAGCATGATTAAGAACTACAAATAATACACCTTTCCCTTTGTCTGCCATCTTTATAGCCTCTAAACAAGAATTTGGTCCTGGAGCGGCAAATACATCTCCGACTACAGCTATATCAACCATTCCATCCCCAACAAATCCACTTAAAGCTGGTTCATGACCTGCTCCTCCTAAAGTAACTATTGTTACTCTGTCTTCTTCTTCCAACTTTTTGTTTATTACTAAATTTGAATCTGTAACTCTTAGTAAATCCGAATTTGAAAGTTCTAAACCTTCTAAAACTTCTCTAGCTAAATCTTCTGGTTGGTTAATAAATTTTTTCATTGACATGATAAATTCCCCCTATTAAATTTGTTATATTGATTAATTGCTTTGTTAATCTTTTTTATAATGCACTATATAAACCTTTAAACATTAATGATATAGAAACAGCACCTGGGTCCATATGCCCTAAACTTCTTTCTCCTATACTTTTTGCTCGTCCAAATTTTGCTATGTAAGTTTTAGTGTTTTCTGCGCCTTCTACTGCTTTCTCATAACTCACTTTAAAAACATCTTTTATGTTGTCACTTTCAGTATTATACATAGCATCTATTGCTGGGTATAATGCATCTACTAGTGTTTTTTGACCTACTTTAGCAGTAGAAATAAGAGATAAATTTTCTCTTGCTTCAATAAACATCTCTTTTACTTCTTCTATTTTAAGTTCTTTTTTATCTTCTATCCCTTCAGCCATTCCCTCAAATATAGTTCCCCATAAAGGACCTGCTGATCCCCCATTTACATTCATACATAAAGTACTCAAATCTTCATTAATTGATTTTATACTATCATCATCATGTTCTTCTAAAGCTCTTTTTCTCATACAATCCGCTATTCTATCTATAGTAACTCCATGGTCACCATCTCCAACTATACCATCTAGTTCACATAAATATATCTTATTTTCTTTTAATATTTCTGCTGCACTTATTAGCATTTTTCTCCATGTAGCTGTTGACAACATTGAATCATCTCCTTAGCAATATCTTAACTCAATATTATCATATGTAATAACAAATGTAAATTATTTTTAGAAAACGTTTTTACAAAATTTACATTTGCAATATTAAATACCAATTTTTATTTTAATATTTTACTTTAATATTTCATTTCTTATCTTTCTAAAATACAATCTTGAATTTAATTCATAGCCTACAACAATAACCCAACTACTAAAATATATCCATGTCATAAGTACAATTATTTCAGCTATACTTCCATATATTACTTCATAGTTAGCATAATAATTTGTATAATAAGAATAGAAAAATGATACTACAAACCAAGCAAATGTAGCAAAAATAGCACCTGGAGCAGATTCTTTCATAGTCAAACTCTTATTAGGTGTATACTTATATAAAAATGTAAATATTACTATTATTGTTGCAATACCTACAGTGTATCTTAGAATATCCCATATTTTTATGAATATCTCATCTAATCCTATAAAGTTAAAAATAAAGTAACCTATCTTCTCTCCATAAACCAAAAATATCATAGATAAAAAAATCAATACCAAAAGCATAATTGTAAATAAAAATGATATAGATAAAATTTTAAAAAAAGACCTAGTTTCTTTAACCTTATAAGCTCTATTCATTCCTTTAATAAGTGCTTTTACTGCTCTTGAAGATGTCCACATAGTAAGTACAAAACTGACAGCTAAAAAATTTAAACTTCTATTGTCTATTGCAGAAACTATAATTGAAGATAATACATCAAAAGCACTCTCTGGCATCATATTTCTAAATAAGGCTATATATTTATTTAAATGAAGAACTGGTATATATGCTATAGAACTTATTGTAAATATCAAAAAAGGAAATATAGACAACATTAAGAAAAAAGATACTTCTGCTGATTTTGAACTTAATTCACTGTAATTAGATTTTGCAACTATATACTCAATTAATTTTTTATCTATCCCAAACATAAATATCCCCTTTTCTCTAATATTAATTTCATTATACAATATTAATTATACTCAGATTCATGCCATAATATAATTATTTAAACAAAAATAACATAAATAAAAACTGAAAATAATAATTCTACTAACATTTTAATTTTCTAGGCAACGAAAGTAAAATTATAATCTTGAATTAAATAGATATTATTAGGTTATAATTATGATTATATACAAGCTTCTAGTGGTATTAATTTAAAAAGATGAAATTAGAGATGTATTTTCTAATTGAATTGACAACATAAAAGAGTTTTTAGCAACAACAAATAAAAATATTAAACAAACTAGTATTATCAGGGTGACTTTTAATTTTATTATCTTTTCTTCTTAAACAATTATTGATTATGTAAAATTATATCAAATCAATATTAATCTTATGTTTATAATTTAAGAAATATATAATAAATGTTAAATATTTATGGTTATAATGTTTATCTTTCGAATAAAATACATTATAATTAAAAGTAAAGTTACAAATTTGCTATAATTTTAACAAATTAATTTTCAGAATTATACAAATTTTACATTAATTGTTAATACAAAATCTATTTAAATAATATTTTTATACTCAAAAATAAATAAAGTGGAGGTCTTAAAATATGAGTAACTTTATAGTATGTAGTTATTGTGGAGAAAAGATGGATAAGTCTAAAAATAAGTATATAACTTACTCTGAAAAAGATAGTTGTAATGAAATAAATATTTGTACTAATTGTGCTTTAGATTTGTTTGAAAAAACTAATGAAAAATCAAAGATTAAATATGCAAAAGCTTTAACAAAACAAATAGGATAAAAACACAATATAAATTGGATAAATAAGAAAAGCACCTTTTAATTATAGGTGCTTTTTCTATGTATAGATAACCTATGTATAGATAACATCATAAGATATTTAGGTAGATTAATACAGATATTTATACTTATCTCTTTATATTTCCGTATTTTTAAATATTAAACTCAGATTCATAGCAGTAGCACATATACTATATTTTACTTCTGTTGGCAAGTAATCTACTCCATTCATAAAATCTACAACATATTATTCTTCAACATGTGCAACTTTAGCTATAAATTCAACATTAAGTTCATATGTATCGATTAGTGAACTTAAAATACCTCTAATCCTAGAATCTGAATCAACATCTATAGTATATTCGAGTTGCAAAACAAAATTTATCCATTTTGCCCATAAATCTAAATCTGCTGTAAATTCTTTTTCATATTTTTTATAATTTCTTAATTTTTCTGATTCTATTTTAATCAAATTTGATAAAATATTTTCATTTATGTAATATTCATCAATTAATTTATTAAGTAAAGGCTCTATGTAATTACTATCTATCTTTTTTACTTCCATATAAATTAAACTCCTATAAATAAAATTATTAAATGTATTTTTATTGTATCACACTTATATAGTTTTAAGTATAATAAAGCAATTCTAAAACCTTGAAATATAAACTTTTTTATTTCTTTATTTTTCATTGTAATATTTTAGTAACTCTTTATTCTTATTCTCTTGCTATACTTTGATTAAGAAAGTTAAATATAATTTACTGATTATTTTATGAAAAACATTTTGAAATATTAATATTTACGAGGAGGAAATACAATGAATAAAAGAGCAAAACAAGCATTTCTTCAAACAATCCCAAACTTAATAATTGTATTATTAGCAGTCATATTTACATTTTATACTAATACATTTGACCTTGATTTAAAAGTATTACTTTTATTACCTATAGTATATATTGCTTTATTTTTATATTATTATAGAAAAACTAAGAGAGATTAATAGTAGGTCTGAAAAATAAATCTATTTTTAAAACAAATGTCTTTAAAGTTTACATACTAAAAAAATATACTGTAAAGGAGGTTACTTTTATTGAATTCACAAGAAAAATTTATAAACTTATTAAATCCAATATATATTGAAGATGAAGTAAAAAGAAAGAAAATCCAAATTATAATATTTTTTTCTATAACTTTTGGACTTACTTATTTACTAGGTTTACTATTGTATTTTATGAAGTTTATTAAACCAGAAAATTTTGCATCATTCATGATGATTTTACCATTATCCTCAGTTGCCATTTCAAAATTTTACACTGAAGGGAAAACTAACGATAAGTATAAGTTTTATTCACTAATAATACTGTTTTTTCTTGCTTATTTTTTGTTATTTATTATTGAATCATTAAATTTAATAAATAATGATAAGTTAGAAATAATGAATCTTATATTAATTTTTTTAAGTAGTTTATGTGTTATTACTTATTCTTTTAAATCAAAAGATTTATATCTTCTAAAAAATTTTAAAATAAGTGCTTTATTAATTGTTTACTTTATATTTTCTCAAATCATATTTGGATTGATGATAAGTAAAAACCAACTTAACTATAATGGAATTTTATATTATATGCTTACTCCCTTAACATCATTAACATATATTTATCATTTTTTATGTGAAGAATATGGTTGGAGATATTATCTACAAAATCTCTTTTTTGATAAATTTTCTAAAAAAACAGGTGTCATAATGGTAGGTATTTGTTGGAGTTTATGGCATTTACCTCTACAATTTACATTATATAGCCCACAAGCTCCAATAATTGGAAGTACAGTACATTTGATATATGGAATTGGACTTTCTATATTTTTAGGTTATGTTTACATGAAAACTAAAAATATATGGGTTTGTTCTATAATTCATGTTTTAGTTAATAGCTTATCTCTTATAGTTCTTTACAGCGACGCTGAAACAATTTCTAGCTATTATAATATTGTAGAACGCCTAATACTGTCACTTATACACCTCT
>NZ_JAGWCT010000046.1:0-30356 GCF_020657815.1 Clostridioides sp. ZZV15-6597
GAAAATGATAAGTATTAATAACTTTACTTATATGTATAAATGGCTATATTTAGCCAAAGTAGCCCTTTGTTGGAAAAGGGATATTTTTAAAAAAATATAATGCAATTATAATGAAATGATAAAAACTTTATAATTAATTAAAATACATAATATAATTTTTTTATAACAATATATTTACTAAAATAATACAATTTATTTTATATTATAACCATATAAACCGTATAAATCAATACTCAAGCTGGCTAATGGACAAGTTTCTATAAATATCTTATCTTGATGATATATAATGACTTTAAGTTCCATTTTTCCAACAAAGGGCTACTTTGGCTAAATATAGCCATTTATACATATAAGTAAAGTTATTAATACTTATCATTTTCAAATTTTATATCAATTATGTTAAATTTAAAACAAAAAAAGCTATGCAATATAAAATTATATTCATAGCCGGTTGCACCACTAACTCCATATACCTCTAGATGCCCAATAATAAGGTATACTTCTCAGTTTCTAAAATATTTTCATTAAACGTGTTTAAATTGTCCTGATAAATTTCCTTTCTATTCTAACATTGTAATATTATCTTGTCAATATTTACATATTTTTTAAATATAATGTACTAACTGTATATATTTTTTACTTAAAAATGTTTATATTTCTATCATCAATAATAGACAATACCCTGCAAGTTATAGTAGCATTTTTATAAGCTCACTTTGCAGGGTATCATATATTTTTTATGTTAAATTTTTATCTTAATGATTAACTTTATCTTATTGATTAACTTTAATGAATCCTTTTTCTGAGACAAGTGCTTGTCCTTCATCACTCAATATATAATCTATCAAAGCTTTACCTTTTTCTGATAAGTTATCTTCTTTATTAACTAATATAAATGGTCTTGATATTGGATATTTATTAGCTATTACATTAGCATCAGTTGCATCAACATCATTTACTTTTAAACTATTTACTTTCTCATCAACATATCCAAATGATATATATCCTATAGCATTTTTATTTCCTTCAACTGTAGTTTTTATATTTCCTGAACCATCACTTATTTGTGCATCTTTAGTTAATTCTTCTGACTTGAATCCTACAATTTCTTGAAATCCATCTCTAGTTCCTGAACCTTCTTCTCTTGATACTATTACTATTGGTGCATCATTTCCGTTAACTTCTTTCCAGTTAGTTATCTTTCCTGTGTATATACCTTTTATTTGGTCCATTGTAAGATTTTTTACTGGGTTGTCCTTATTAGTTATTAATGCTATCCCATCTATTGCTATCTTAGTTTCCTTTAATCCAGCACTTTTTTCTTCATCCTTTAAATCTCTTGAACTCATACCTATTTCAGATGTTCCTTCTATTGCATTTTTTATACCTCCAGAAGAACCAATTTGTTGTACTTCTACACTAACACCTTGATTTTTTTCCTGAAACTTCTCTCCGATAGTTTCCATAAGAGGACCTATTGAAGTTGAACCTGAAACAGAAACTTTACTTGAGTCTCCTGAACCTCCAGAGTCAGAACCACATCCCACTGCTAAGACTCCAACCAATATTGTACTAGCTAAAAGAACTCCTATTTTCTTTTTGAACATTTTACTTACCCCCGCTTATATTTTAATTTTTTTGTTTTCATATTTGCTATATTTTAATAATACATATTTTTTGTTAAGTGAATATTAGAGCGAGGTTAAGTAAATGTAAATATTGTTAAATGCATGTAAAGATTTAATTTTATATAGTATATTTAAAATTAGATTAATTTTTTTAAGTAATCTTCAATCAATACTAGTATAATACATCGTATAATATTCTCATATTTTTTTATCTAATCTATTAATTTATCATATTTTATAATTCTTTTTCTAGTTTATTAACTAAACTGGCAAACACATTTAAAGCTTCTTCTATAGATTGTTTCTTCGTCATGTCTACACCAGCAGATTTCAATTGTTCTAAAGGATACTCTGACCCTCCACTTTTTAAGAAGTTTATATATCTGTCTACAGCAGTGCTACCTTCTGAAAGTATCTGTTGACTTAACGCACTTGCAGCAGAAAATCCTGTAGCATACTTATACACATAGAAATTTGAATAAAAATGTGGAATTCTTGCCCACTCTATCCCTATTTGCTCATCTACTATTGCAGATTTTCCATAATACTTCTCATTTAATTTATAGTATATATCAGTAAATTCATCAGCAGTAAGAGGCTCTCCACTTTCTACTCTTTCATGTACAATTTTTTCAAATTCAGCAAACATAGTTTGTCTATGAACTGTAGTCCTAAATTGCTCTAAATAATAATTTAATAGATATATAGTTTCATCTTTAGACTTGGAATTTTCTAATAAATAATTTATAAGAAGTAATTCATTTAATGTAGATGCAACTTCTGCAACAAATATTTTATAATCTGAATATAAAAATGGCTGACTTGTTCTCGAATAATGGCTATGAACAGAGTGACCTAATTCATGAATTAATGTAAATAGAGAATTAAGGTCATTTTTATAACTCATTAGTATATAAGGATGCGAATCATAGCTTCCCCAAGAGTAAGCTCCTCCTTTTTTACCTTCATTATCATATACATCAATCCAACCTTCTTCAAATGCATTTTTTATAACTTTTAAGTATTCTTCGCCTAGAGGCTTAAGTGCTTCTAATATAATACTCTGCGCTTTCTCATAAGGTATATCCATATCAAATTTATCAGTTAGAGGAACATATAAGTCATACATGTGTATTTCATTTAATCCTAAGAACTTCTTTTTAAGTTCAACATACTTATTCAAAATAGGAAGACTTTCATCTATTGCTGATATAAGGTTATTATAAACATCTAAGCTTACATCATCTGAAAATAGAGATGCTTCTATTGCTGAATTATATTTTCTAGTTTTTGCATAAAATATCTCTGACTTTATTCCACCATAAAGTGTTGAAGCAAATGTGTTTTTATATTTTCCATAAGTAGAAAATTCTCCTTCAAAGGCTTCTTTCCTAACTCTTCCATTTTTACTTTTTATAAATAAAGAATAGTTTGAATGAGAAAGTTTAACCTTATTACCTTTTTCATCTTCTATCTCAGGAAATTCCATATCTGCATATGCTAACATATCATATACACTTTCTGGAACTGTTGATAATTCAGATGTAGCTGCAAGTATTTCCTCTTCTCTTTCACTCAAAGTATGAGGTTTATCTCTCAATATATCTTTTATATATTTGGTATAAAATGATAACTTCTCATCCTTTAAATATTCATTTAATCTGTCTTCTTCTATAGACAGTATTTCTGGAACTATATAAGAAGTAGCCACTCCTAAATCAGTTGATAGCATTTCTGTCTTAGTGGCTCTTCCTTGATTATCATTGATTCTAGTATCTTCATGTTGTTTCATGTGAGTATATACATATAGATTTTGGATGATTCTAGATGCATTTTCAGAGATACTTAATACTTTGTATAAATTTTCTTTACTCTCAGAAAGTTTACCTTTGTATTCTTTTACTTCTTGAATAAGATTTTTTACTTTACTTATGTCTTTTTCAATGTCTTCTTTAGTAGAGTACATCTTATCTATTTTCCATTTGTATTTTTCTTCTATTGTACTTCTATCAGTTCCCATATTATACACCTCTATTTTAATTCATTTTTATATTTTATTTGCTTTACAAAATATATTGTATATATTTTAGTCCAAATAATCTACATTTATTACTCCTTCTATCATATTTATTTCTTTCATAACATCATGTAAGTGTATTCTCTTATCATAAGATATAAAAAAGTTAACTTTCCAATATTCTTCGCTACGACATTCTATTTCCATATTCCTTACAATAAGTTGATTTTTTTCAAATTTATCATATAAAAAAGGTATTGAATCTAAATTATTTATTTTTAATATCAATACATTTTTTTCTTGGCTAAATAGAAACGTATTTAGTATCCTAAGCACAAATAATGCTATCATTACAAACAACCATCCCAAAATTGCTAGCTCATAATAACCATAACCAACTGCTATACCAATACATGCAGTTGCCCACATACCTGCGGCTGTAGTAAGCCCCTTCACTCCACCTTTGTTCTTTAGAATTGCTCCTGCACCTAAAAAACCAATTCCTGACAGTACTTGCGCAGGCATTCTTGCTGGGTCAGCATTTGTATATAAACTATAGTCAGACAATAACTGGATTGAAGTTATTGAAGTAATACAAGAACCTATTGCTATTAATATATGTGTTCTAAATCCTGCAAACTGCCTTATCTTTTCTCTCTCTAGCCCTATTATGCCTCCTATAACTAATGCTAATAATAATCTTATTGCTATCTCCTTAGTTCCTATATCGCCCATAATATAAAACCTCCCGACCCAATTATAATTTATATCATATAAATAACTTCCACATCACACATCATATCATACAGATAATTTCTATATCAGAGATAATATCTTATATCTTAATATTATTATTAAGATATGAGAAATAGTAATATCTGTTAATTTTTAATACAAAAAAACCCACAACTGTGGGCTATTTGCTTAAGTACATGTATTTATTTATTAATATATCTATTTTCTTACTTGATTCTACGAGCTCTTCTTGAAATATTTCTGGATATTCTATGTATGTATTTATCTCTTCCCTAACTGCTTCAATTTCATTTTTTAACGTTTCTAATTCATTGTTCGCCATAATAATCACCACTATTACAAATTTGTATATTTTTATATACATTTTATCAAACAATATTATATTTTGTCAATATTATGTCAATAAAACTTACTATAAAAATGCTTTAATTTGGGTACTGTATACCTAGATACTAATCCTACAAACATACCCGTTACTAATGATGCCATTAACATAAATGGCAAGTATCCTATAGCAAGTATATTTTCTATTATTAAACTTGCAACTATTAATTGACCTATATTATGCCCTATTGCCCCTAAAATACTTATTCCTATCATTGATAATCCCTTTATTTTACTTGCTAAATACATAAATAAAAGGCTCAAATAAGCTCCTCCTATGCTAAATAAAAGATAAGATAGAGGACCTGCAAATATTGATGACAAAATTACCCTGATAGTAACAATTATAACAGTATCTCTGACACCTAACAACATTAATGAAATTAAAGTTATAATATTACTCAAACCCAATTTTGCTCCTGGAAATATAACTATAAGAGGATTTGGTATATATGTCTCTAACACATATAAGGCTAGACTGTATCCTATCATAAGACCTAAAAATGTCATTTTTCTAGTTTTCATTAAGTTAACTCCTCCAAATTTTATATATCATATTACATTATAATACAAAATATATAAAAACACCTAATTTAGACTAAAATATTCTATAATATATTTAAAATAAATATCAGTAATTTGAACTTGTAATTCCCCCTATAATCCTTGACTTTTTGTATCATACTTGTTACAATTTTAATGATAATGAATTTCATTAGGAGGTGTTAATAATGACTGTTTACGATTTGAAAATAGGAGAAAAAGGACTTATTAATAATATAGATGGAGATATTAAATTATCTAAAAGATTACTTGCACTTGGATGTATAAATAGTACTGAAATAGAAGTTAAAAAGGTTGCCCCATTTGGAGACCCAATTATAATTAGATTTAGAGGATTTGACCTAGCTATTAGAAAATCTGATGCTAAAAATATTTCTTTACAATAATAGAGGAGGAGCTACCCGTGATTAATGTAGCATTATTAGGAAACCCGAATGTTGGTAAGACTACTGTTTTTAACCTGCTTACAGGCTCAAATCAGTATGTTGGTAACTGGCCTGGTGTTACTATTGAAAAAAAAGAAGGATTTATTGGGAAAGAAATAAAGGTTGTAGATTTACCTGGTATATATGCAATGGATACTTTCTCAAATGAAGAAAAGGTTTCTAAGTCATATTTAGAAAATGAAGATGTTGATGTAATAGTAAATGTAGTAGATGCTTCTAACTTATCGAGAAATCTCTACTTAACAACTCAACTTATGCAATTTAATAAACCTATAGTTATACTGCTTAACATGTTAGATATTGCAGAATCTAAAGGTGTTAATATAGATGATAAAAAATTAAGTGAAGAACTTGGAGTAATCGTTGTTCCAATCATCGCAAAAAAGAAAGATGGTGTAGAAAAAATAGAAGCAGAAATTAAAGATGCTACTAAAAAATCATTTAAATATCGAACAGACTTTGGAAGTGAAACAGAAACATATAAGAAGTTGGAATCTATCTTATCAAGATGTACAAAGACTACATATACACAAAAAAAATCTATCAGTGATAAAATAGACAATATAGTTTTAAATCCTATATTAGCCTATCCTATATTTATTGGTGTATTGTTTCTTTTATTTAAGTTCACCTTTGATTGGGTTGGAGGTCCACTTCAAGAAGGCTTTGCAGGCCTTATAGAGGCTTATATCTCTACACCTGTTAGTGATATGTTAGCTAACTCTAGTCCATGGTTTAAATCACTTATTGTTGATGGTATAATTGGAGGTGTTGGTGGTACTTTACCATTCTTCCCTTTAATATTTACATTATTCTTTGGTATATCTCTATTTGAAGATAGTGGATATATGTCAAGAACAGCATTTTTGATGGATAAGGTTATGAGAAAGGTTGGTCTATCTGGTAAAGCTTTTATACCTATAGTTATGGGTATGGGATGTTCTTCTCCTGCTATAATGGCAACTAGAACACTAGAAAGTGAAAAAGACAGAAGAGTTACAGCTCTTATTGCACCACTTATGACTTGTGGAGCAAAGCTACCTATATATGCATTATTTGTAGCTATATTTTTCCCACACAATGCTGCTTTAGTAACTACATCATTATACTTAGTTGGTATAGTTATGGCAATTGTGGTTGCACTATTTTTAAATAAAACAGCTTTTAAGACAGAAGCTGAACCATTTATATTAGAGTTACCAGAATATAGAATACCTACTATAGATGCACTTATTAAAAATACTTGGAATAAATCAAAAGGATTTTTAATAAGAGTTGTTACTGTAATGTTTGCAATGTCAGTTGTTATTTGGGGACTTTCTTCATTTAATGTATTTGGATTTACAGAAGATATAAATGTAAGCTTTTTAGCTACTATAGGGCATATTATATCTCCTATATTTAAACCTCTTGGTTTTGATGACTGGAGAACTTCAGTTGCTATCTTAAGTGGTCTTGGAGCAAAAGAAATCGTGGTAAACTCTTTGAATATACTATATGGTAATTTGACTGTTGTATTGCCAACAATATTTAATGGCGTTACTGCATATACATTCTTAATATTTACAGCTCTATATACTCCATGTATAGCTGCTCTTGCAACTATGAAAAAAGAATATGGCAATAAGATGATGTTTGCATCATTTGCATATCAATTTATATTAGCATGGATAATGGCTTTTATAGTTAAAAGCATTGGTGGAGTACTATTTATGGGAAATTCAATAATGGAAGCTTTAGTTGGTGGAATAATCATAGTTCTTGCATTTTTAATTTTGTTTAATAAATTTAAATCTACAAAAAATGGAAGTAGCTGTAGTGGATGTTCTGGTTGCTCTGGATGTCCAGGTTCTAATTCTTGCTCAATAGATGAAGATGATAACAAAAAAAGTAGTATACATTAATATATAGATATCTTATATTTAAAAGTAAATAAATTATGGTATTATCTTCTAAAGGATAGATTCATAAGAAAATTTTTTGGAATAATTAACGGTATAGCATAATTAAGTGCTATACCGTTTTTATTTTAAAGTTATAAAATTTATAAAAAAGCTGTATTCTTCTAGCTAATTTAGACTAACATTTTCATTTTCGTCTAGGCAAATTTCTATTGCTTCAAGCTAATGCGAAAAAACGCATATATCTAAAATCAATTATTTGCTCATATCTTTAGATTTATCTACACAAGCAACAATAGATTTTATAACTGCTGATCTAAATCCTTCTTCTTCTAACACTCTAACTGCTTCTATAGTAGTTCCTGCTGGAGAACAAACCATATCTTTTAATTCACCTGGATGTTTTCCAGTTTCAAGAACCATCTTAGAAGAGCCCATAACGGCTTGAGATGCAAATTTATAAGCTTGCTGTCTTGGCATACCAGCTAGTACTGCTGCGTCTGCAATAGCTTCTATAAACATAAATACATATGCAGGAGAAGAACCGCTAATACCTGTAACCGTATCCATTAAATATTCTGCTACTATTTCTGCTTCTCCAAATGATTCAAATAGAGCTTTAATCATATTCAATTCTTCAGCAGTTACATTTGCATTTTTACAAAGAGCTGACATACCTTCTCCAACAAGTGCTGGAGTATTTGGCATTACTCTTACTATCTTTTTATCTGAACCTATAATGCTTTCAAGAGTTTCTATAGTTTTTCCTGCTGCTATTGATACTATTATTTTACTTGCATCTATTAATTCTTTAAGTGGAGCTAAAGCTTTTTCACATATATTAGGCTTAAGTGCTACTATCACTACATCTGAATTTGCAACAGCTACCTTTGAATCAGTTGTAGTATTTATTCCAAATTGTTCTTTTACTTTATCTAAAGCAACTTGACTTAAGTCTGATACAGTTATATCTTCTGCTTTTACTAATCCTGATTTTACTATACCACCTATCATTGCACTTCCCATATTTCCTGAACCAATAAATCCTAAAGTTTTCATATCAAATCTCCTCTTTTTCTATTAGTTTTTATTTTAAAGTAGCTAAATTTACAATATTTTAACTGCTTAAAATTATCTTAGTTATTATAAAATATAATTTTATTATGATTATTATAAATTACTTCTTTATATAGTTTATTAAATATAAATTTAACGATTTTTTCATTAAACTCAACGAGCTAACTTCCCATCCAGAAAGTTAGCTCAGAATTAATCTAAAATTTTTTAAAATGTTATCTAGTAATATATATACCATTATACCAGCTACATTTTTATATAGTAAGAAGTTTCATTTACAAACAATCCTAGAATGTTTGCTCAGTTCTACCTATTATCTCATCTTGTAATGTTCTACTTAAATTATTGAAATGGTCACTATATCCTGCAACTCTAACTATTAAGTCTTTGTAATCTTGAGGATTCTTTTGAGCCTCCAATAATACATTTTTATCAAATACATTGAATTGTATATGATGTCCATCCATATTAAAGTATGCTCTTACCAGATTAGCCATATTGTCTAATCCTTTTTCACCTTGCACTACTGATGGCGCAAATCTTTGATTTAACAATGTTCCACCAGTTTTTATGTGGTCCATCTTAGCACAAGATTTTATAACTGCTGTAGGTCCATTAGTATCTCCACCTTTTTCTGGAGAGATTCCTTCTGAAACTGGTTTTGCACAAAGTCTACCATTTGCACTTGCTCCCATAATTTCTCCAAAGTATACATGGCAAGTAGTTGGCAACATATCTACTCTATATTCTCCACCACAAACAGTTGGTCTACCAGTTACTTCATTGTAATATGCATTAAATATTTCTTCCATTATTCCATCAGCATAATCATCATCATTTCCATACTTAGGAGTTTTATTTGCAACTATGTTAAGTATAGCTTCATATCCCTCAAAATTAGAATCAAGTGCCTTAAGTAATGTATCCATATCAAATTTTTTCTTGTCAAATACATTATATTTTATTGCTGTTAAACTATCTGTTATAGTTCCTATACCAACACCTTGTATATATCTAGTATTATATCTTGCTCCACCTCTTTGATAGTCTTTGCCTTTTGCTATACAATCATCAACTATTGTAGACATAAGTGGACAAGGCATATGTTTTGCGCATATATTTTCTATTACAGCATTTCCTTGTATTTTTATATCAATCATATAATGTAACTGCTTTTTAAATGCATCAAATAATTCTTCATAAGATTTAAAATCTCTAGGGTCTCCAGTTTTAATACCTATTTGCTTTTTAGCAATTGGGTCATAACCGTTATTTAATGTTAATTCAAGTATTTTTGGAATATTCATATATCCAGTTAAAACATATGCTTCTTTACCAAAACATCCAGTTTCAACACAACCACTAGTTCCTCCAAGTCTTGCATCTTCTATAGTTTTACCAGCTTCCATAAGCTCTTGAACTATTGCTTCAGTATTATAAAATGCTGGTTGACCCCATCCTTTTCTTGATATTTCACAAGCTCTCTTTAAGAATTTTTGAGGAGTCTTTTTACTTATTTGAACATTTGAACTAGGTTGTATTAATTTCATTTCATCCATAACATCAAGTATTATATAACTAACTTCATTAACACCATCTTGACCATCTGGATTTATTCCACCAGTATTTATGTTTGCAAAGTCTGTATATGTGCTACTCTCTTTTAATGTTATACCAACTTTTGGTGGTGCTGGTTGATTGTTAAATTTAACCCATAAACATTCAAGTAATTCTTGTGCTTTTTCTCTATCTAATATTCCATTTTCTACATCTCTTTCATAGAAAGGATTTAAATGTTGGTCTAGTCTTCCTGGAGTAAATGCATCCCATATATTAAGCTCAGTAGTAACCCCTATATGAACAAACCAGTACATTTGTATAGCTTGATGGTAAGTTTCTGGCTTATGAGCTGGTACAACATCACAAGTTTCAGCAATTAACAATAGGTCTTTTTTCTTAGCTTCATCAGTTTCTTCTTCTGCCATTTTTCTTGCCTTTTCAGCATATCTCTTTCCTAATATAACCATTGCATCACAAGCGATTGCCATAGCTTCTAAATCAGCTTTTTTGTTGTATGCATCTAAGTCATTAAGGAAATCTAATTCTTTTAGTCTTGCTTCTATATCTTTCTTTAAATCTAAAAATCCTTTTTTATATATTGTATCTCCACAAACTGTGTGTCCTGGAGCTCTTTGTTCCATAAACTCTGTAAACATACCTGCTTCATATGCTGCTAACCATTCAGGTGTCATAGCATTTATTATCTTATCTCTTGTTTGTCTCTTTTTCCAGAAAGGTATTATTTCCTCTTGATGTATTTTTCTAGATTCTTCAGATACACTAAAATTTATTATGTCTCTATTATGCATTACTTCTAAATCTTCCATTGTATGACAACAAATTTCTGGATATGTTGGTGCTCCATTAGGTGAATCTCCTTTTTCGCCTACTATTAATTCTCCATCATTTATACTAAGAGTTCTATTTTCAATGTAATGTTTAAATGATAAAGCACGAAGTACAGGAATTTCTACACTTCCTTCATATTTTTTATAAGCTTCTGTCATAAGTACTGCTCTTTCAATAGATATGTGTGGTTCTGCATTAACACTTTCTTCTCTTAATTTTTTAGTTCTTTCAAAAGTTCCTCTTGACATTTTATTACCCCCCAATCTTAGTATTGAAATTACTTGCTTCAAACAGCCTTTTTATTTCTTCTAATTTTTCTTCAGTAGGTCTTTGTAACTCTTCTCCTTCATATTTTTTATAAATTTTATCATACTTATGTTTACCAATATTATGATATGGAAGAAGACTTACATCTTTTATATTCAAAGGCTTTAAAAATTCTATCATTTTTTTAACCTCTAAATTTTCATCATCTACATTTACTCCTACAATTAATGGTATTCTTATATTTATATTAGCTCCTGATTCACTCAAAAGTTTAACATTTTTAAGTATTAAATCATTTGATTTTCCTGTAAATTTTATATGTTTTTCCTCATCAATAAGTTTAATATCGTATAAGAACAAATCTGCATATTTAGCAACTCTTTCATAATTTTCTGACTTTGCATATCCACAAGTATCAATTGCTACATGAATTCCCTTTGATTTACACATGTTTATTACTCCACAAATAAAATCCATGTCTTGAGCCATTACTTCTCCACCTGATAAAGTTACTCCTCCACCTGATTCTTCATAGAAAATTCTATCTTTTTCTATCTCTTTAACCAGTTCTTTAACAGAATACTCTTGACCAACTATTTCTCTAGCATTGTTTATACAATAATCTAAACAAGTTTCACAAAACTTACATTTATCTTGGTCTAGACATATTTTCGCTTCACCTTTGTAAATTGCTTTGTGAGGACATATATTTATACATGCTTCACATCTTGAACATCTCTCTTCATTATACAAAACTTGTTTTGTATATGTTTGACTTTCTGGATTATGACACCAAACACATTCAAGTGGGCATCCTTTAAAAAAAACTGTACTTCTTATCCCTGGACCATCATGTATACTACATTTTTGTAAATTTATAACTAATGGATTCATAATTTTTTCACCCCTAAAGAATATCCATTTTATTTTTTTCATCTTTATGTAATTCATCTTCATAGGTCATTTCTATGAAAAGCATTTCTACAATTACATAATACTATATTTGTTATTATTTTGTCTATATTTTTTTAGTAATATTAAAAAATTTTATTTTATTATGATATTTATATTGATTTTATAAATTAAATTTAAATATTTATTAATTTTATTTTTATAAGTAAATATAGATAATCTCTATAAACAATATGTTATTTTAATTAATTTAGATATATATACTATAAAAATTAAATAAAAATAGAGACTACACTTTACCATGTAGTCTCTGTTTCTCTAGTCACATTTAGAATTTTACATTTATTGTTACTGCTTTTCCGCCTCTATTTAATGTAAGTTTTGTGCTAGCACCTTTTGAGAAAGTATATAACTTTTTATTAAGGTCATTCATACCAGTTATATCTGCATCTCCTACTTTAGTTATAATATCCCCTACTTTTACTCCTGCTTTTTCTGCTGATGAACCAGATATCACTTCTGCAACATATACTCCTTTGTCAGTACTTAATTTTGTACCTGTAGCTGCTTCATAATTTGATACATCTGTTCCTTTTATACCTAAAGTTACTTTTTCATATTTTCCAGTTTTTATTACTTCTTCAACTATGCTTTTAGCTGTATTGATTGGTATCGCAAATCCTAACCCTTCTGCTTGAGAAGCTTTTGCTGTATTTATACCAATTACTTGACCCTTTTGATTTAACAACGGCCCTCCACTATTTCCTGCATTTATACTTGCATCAGTTTGTAATAATCCTGTCATATTAGTTTTTTCTGTTTGTATAGTTCTATCTAATCCACTTATTATCCCTTGAGTAACTGTCTTTTGGAAGTCTAGTCCAAGTGGGTTACCTATTGCTATTGATATATCTCCAACTTTTACTTTATCACTATCTGCAAATTCAGCTGGTGTTAATCCAGTTTTATCAACTTTAACTATAGCCAAATCAAGTTGTTGGTCAAACCATACCACTTTACCTGATGTTGTTGAACCATCATTAAATAAAACATTAACACTAGTTGCTTGACCATCTGATATAACATGAGAATTAGTAAGTATATATCCATTTGAATCTACTATAATCCCAGTTCCTACTCCTTGTGTTTCAGTTGGTATTGCAAACATATTACTAGTATCGACACTAGTTGTCGTAATACCTACAACAGATGGTGTTGCCTTTTCTGCAACTGCTTGATAAATATTTTGGCTCTTTCCATCATCATTTACAACTATAGGTGTAGAACTTCCTGTAGATTTACTTCCTAAATTATCTTTAACTAAAATTATTGTTAGTAAACTACTAAGTATTGAACTTATTATAGCGACTAATATTACTAAACTTATACCTTTCTTTCTTCTTGACATCTCACACCACTCCCTATCTAATATAATATAAATTATCAAAATATATTTTTCCCAATTTTCCATAAAAAAATGAAATCATCTATTTTGAGTAAACTCTCTTTCGATGATTTCATTATATTATTCTAATCTTAATTAAACCTTAACTATCTAAAATTATTTAAGTCTTTTTTCTAATTCTTCTTTTTCCTTTTCATAACCTGGTTTTCCTAGCAAAGCAAACATATTTTTCTTGTATGCTTCTACTCCTGGTTGGTCAAATGGATTAACTCCTAGTAAATATCCACTTATTCCACAAGCTTTTTCAAAGAAATACACTAAGTATCCAAAATTATACTCATCTAATTGAGGTATATTTATTACTAAGTTAGGCACTTTTCCATCAGTATGTGCTAATAAAGTCCCTTCAAAAGCTTTATGATTTACAAAATCTACAGTTTTGCCTGCTAAATAATTTAAACCATCTAAATCTACTTCTTCTGAATTTATAGTTATATTTCTCTTAGAACTTTCAACATTAAGTACTGTTTCAAATAAAAGTCTTTTTCCATCTTGAATATATTGTCCCATAGAATGTAAATCTGTTGAAAAATCTACAGAAGCAGGGAATAAGCCTTTATTTTCTTTTCCTTCACTTTCTCCATAAAGTTGTTTCCACCACTCACTCACATAATGTAGTTGAGGTTCATAGTTAACCAATAACTCTACATCTTTTCCTTTTCTATGTAAAATTGTTCTAGCTACAGCATATTTATAACTGTCATTATTTTTTAAGTCAGAATTTTGAAATGCTTCACGAGCATCATTTGCACCATTCATCATGGCATCAATATCAAGTCCTGCAGCTGCAATAGGAAGTAATCCAACAGCTGTCAATACAGAAAAACGACCACCTACATCATCTGGTATTACAAAAGTCTCATACCCTTCTTCTGTAGCTAATTGTCTAAGTGCACCTTTACTTGAATCTGTTGTTGCATATATTCTCTTTCTAGCTTCTTCTTTTCCATATTTTTTTTCTAGATAATTTTTAAATATTCTAAAAGCAAGAGCTGGCTCTGTAGTAGTACCTGATTTAGATATTACATTTACAGAAACATCTTTACCTTCAATTACATCTAGTAAATCCATAATATATGTTGAACTTATATTATGACCTACAAAATATACTTCAGGAGCATTTCTTTGCTCTTTTTTAAGCCCATTTCTAAAAGAATGACTTACCATGTCTATAGCAGCTCTTGAACCCAAATAAGAGCCTCCTATACCGATTACTAAAAGAACCTCTGAGTCAGACTTTATCTTTTCAGCAGATTTTTTTATTCTAGCAAACTCTTCCTTATCATAATTTTTAGGAAGGTCTATCCATCCTAAAAAAGTATTTCCTAAACCAGTTTTATTATGTAACATATCATGTGCCACATCTACATACGGCTGCATGACATCTATTTCTTTTTGGCAAAAAAATTCCGTAGCTTTACTATAATCAAAATTTATTTTTCCCATTTAAATCCCTCTTTTCAGCATATGCGTTTTACAGAGATTATAACACAAAATCTAGGTGTTTTTTTAAAAAGTTTGCCACAAAATAATACATATATCCTCAAGCATTATTAGGAAATCGATTCTTCTAAATATTACAACTATTTGCCAATTATAAAATTTTAATTAAATAAAATTATACCAAATATAGGTTTTATCTCACTTTCAAACTTCCTTTTAGATGCACATGACTCCCAAATACTGGATGGATAAGGTATTTGTCATCTATTACAACATATTCTTTAAATGATTTTTAGATGTTATATCTTCAAATACCTATCTGGATTTCATAAAGAATTAAAATACACTACAGTAAGGATTGACAAAAAATAATGTTTTGTTTAAACTGATTGAAATATGCTTTATACATACTCAATAGGTAAATGTAAATAAACTTAAGTTGGAGGTACAGTTCTCATGAAAAAATTTATTGAAATAAATGGTAAGAAGAATTTTATATATTCATATGGTCAAGGTTCCATTACTTTAGTGCTTTTATCAGGTTCAGGCATACCTTTCCCAAATTTTGAATATATGTCTTTAGCAAAAACGTTAGCAAAAACCTATCGAGTGATTGGAATCGAAAAACTGGGCTACGGACATAGTGATTTATCTGAGAATAACCGAAATATAAATGTTGTTGTTCATGAGTACAGATGCATACTACAAGAGTTAGGAATAAAAACACCTATTGTACTAGTAGCACATAGTGTGGGATTTTTAGAGGCTCTCCGTTGGGGACAGCAAAATCCTTCTGAAATTGCTGGTATTATTGGTATTGATCCCGCAACACCAGAATGCTATAATAGAGACTTTAACATAGATGATGCTACAAATAAACTAATAGAGCTATCAAATGATGAACACCTCAGAAAAGTAACAACCAACGCTTTAATAGAGCAATTAGTAGAAGAACATTGTATTCCATTAATAGAAAAGAAAGAGCTTGAAAACGTGTTATATCATAATCTTGCCAATCAAAATTGGATTAGTGAAGCCAAAAATTTAAGAAATACGATTGCTCTAATAGAAAGGGACAATCCATATTTACAGATTCCAATGCTTTTCTTTATATCAAATGGAGAAGGAACTGGGATAGAAAAACAGAGTTGGATAAACCATCCTTTACAATATTTAAATAATATTAAAATTGCTCAATATGAATTATTTGATTATCCACATAATCTATATAAATTTGTATATAAAGAAATTGCTGAAATATCAGAGAAATTTCTTTCAAAGTATTTAGTTTAGAAAACTAGAATCCTATTTACTTAGGTTGATTAAAATATGGTAAACAATAAACAGTTATACAATAAAGATGATTGGATTTTCAGTAATTAATCAATAAAAAAATAAACTCTAAACTATCATCTAGAGTTTATTTTTTGTTTATTCTTTATTTTAATTCTTACATCATTTTAAGATATTATTTTTAATCCTTTCCTAACCTTTTAGCTATAACTTGTTGTGCTATGTTGACAGCATGGTCAGAAATTCTCTCTAGATTACTTATTACATCTAAATAGATAACACCATTCTCTATACTACATAAGTTATTATTCAATCTATACATATGATTAGCTCTACAAGATTTCTCCATTATATCAACTTGCTCTTCAATTTTTATAACTTTATAAGCCAAGTCTACATTATCAGTTCTCATTGATTCTAAGGCATAAGTATATGATGAAACGACTTTATTGTACATAATATCAAGTTCAGATTGTCCTTCTTTAGAGAAAGAAATATTTGAATCTATTGCAACTTGAGATAATTCAGCTATATTTTTAGCATGGTCACCAATTCTTTCTATATCATTAACTGTATTAAATAAGGTATCCACAACTTCTCTGGAATGATCATCTAAAGGTGCTTTTGAAAGTTTAAGCAAGTAATTTAAAATAGCTTTTTGTAAATCATTTATTAACTTTTCACGTCTGTATGTTTTATCTATTTTTTCAGTTGAATGTTCTACTAACGCTTCCATAGATGCATTTAAACTTTCCTTAGCTTTTTCTCCCATACGAAGTGCTTCTTTTATCGTATTAGCAAGAGCTATAGAAGGAGTTTCTATCATTCTATCATCTATATATTTAATAGTCTTAGCTTCATCTTCATCTGCGTCACCAGCTTTATCAGGAACAAGCTTAATTGCTAGTTTTATGATAATCTTTGTAAATGGTAGAAGTATTAAGACAGATATAATATTAAACAATGTGTGTGTATTAGCTATTTGTCTTGCAACATTACTTGGGTCCCAACTTGTAACTAAATTTACAATTGGTTTATTCAACAACACTAAGAATATTACTGTTCCCAAAACATTGAAGATTAAATGCATCATAGCTGCTCTTCGTGCATTTTTATTAGCACCAATACTTGATAACAATGAAGTTACACATGTACCAATATTTTGACCATAAAGAATTGGTAATGCTGCTGCCAATGGGATTAAACCTTCTGCTGCTAATGCAACCAACATACCCATAGATGCACTTGAACTCTGTATTATTGCTGTAATACCAAACCCTAATAATAATCCAAGTAGTGGATAATTACCAAATGTAACAAGTAAATCAGTGAATCCTTGATAGTCTTTTAATGGCTCAACTGCCATTTTCATAAAATCCATACCTGTAAATAATATCCCAAAACCTATAAGTATTTCAGCTATATTTTTTATTCTAGGTTTATTTCCAAATAAATAAAGTATAATACCTATACCTAATGCTACTGGAGCCATTCCAGTTAAATCAAAAGATACTAATTGGGCTGTAACAGTAGTACCTATATTAGCACCCATTATAACCCCTATTGCTTGTTTTAAAGTCATTATTCCTGCATTTACAAAACCAACAACCATTACAGTAGTAGCACTTGAACTTTGTATTACTGCTGTAACTCCTGTACCTACTAAAACTCCCATAAATAGATTACTAGTAAGTAATTTTATTATCTTTTTTAATTTTGTCCCAGCAGATTTTTGTAGACCTTCTCCCATAAGGTTCATACCATATAAGAACAGCCCTAATCCACCCATTAGACTTATTATAATGTTCAAATTATTTCCTCCTTGTAAAGAGATTACTATATTTAAAAATTTTATAACCTATTGTATTTTATCAAATTATAGGAGTAGTAATGTTAAATTCATGTTAAATATTAAAAAATCATTAAATTTATGTTAAATTTTTGTGCTATTAGCATATTTTTGTATTATTTTTTCTGAACATTTTATACCATCGACTGCCGCTGTGACTATTCCACCTGCATATCCAGCACCTTCACCACAAGGATATAAATTTTTAACACTTATTGATTCCAAACTGTTTTCATCTCTTACTATTCTTATTGGTGATGATGACCTAGTTTCTACACCAGTTAAAACTGCATCATGCATTGCAAATCCATTTAATTTTTTATCAAGAGAGATAAATGCTTCTCTCATAGTTTCTATCACAAAACTAGGCAAACATTCATTCAAATTTGTAAGCTTATATCCAGGTTTATATGATGGTTCAACACTTCCTAAATTTTCAGAAGTCTTATTATTAATAAAATCTCCAACAAGTTGAACTGGAGCATTGTAATTTTTACCACCTAATTCAAAAGCTAATTTCTCATATTTTTGCTGAAAATGAACCCCTGCTAGTGGATTATCACTATCAAAATCTTCAGGAAGTACATTTACTAGAAATGCGCTATTAGCGTTTATTTTATCTCTTGCATGTTCACTCATTCCATTTGTAACTATTTCAAAATCATTTGATGCAGATGCTATGACACTGCCTCCTGGGCACATACAAAAAGTATATGCTGTTCTTCCATTTGAGACATGCTCTATAAGTCTATAATCAGCAGCTCCTAATCGAGGATGATTATAAAATTCCTTATACTGTGCTTTATTTATCAGGTCTTGAGGATGTTCAATTCTAGCTCCTATTGCAAATGGTTTCTGAATTATTTTTACACCTCTTGAATGCAACATCTCATAAGTATCTCTTGCACTATGCCCAACAGCTAATATAACTGCATCTGTATCTATTTTTTCGCTATCATTTACAATTACAGATTGTATAGAATTATTTAATACAACTATATCTGTCACTTTTGAATCAAATTTAACTTGTCCACCTAGATTTATTATTTCATTTCTTATATTTTTAACTACACTTTTTAATATATCTGTACCAACATGTGGCTTATGTGAATATAATATTTCATCTGGTGCTCCAAACTGAACTAATTCTTCTAGCACTTTTCTACATCGTATATCTTTTATTCTAGTTGTGAGTTTCCCATCTGAAAAAGTTCCTGCTCCACCTTCTCCAAATTGAACATTTGAATTATTTTTAAACTTTCTAGTTGTCCAAAAATCACTTATATCCTTAGTTCTACTATCAACATCAAGACCTCTTTCAAGTAGAATTGGTTCATAACCCATTTGAGCCAAAATAAGCCCTGCAAATAAGCCAGCTGGTCCACTTCCAATTACTAAAGGTCTATTATTTAATTTTTTATTACCCATAGCTACATTTACATATTTTACATCTTTTATCTTTGTTACATCTTTTATTTTTGAGCTTAGTATTTTACTTTCATCTCTAACTTCTACATCTACAGAATAAACAAATTCCATCTTTCCTTTTTTTCTAGCGTCTATAGATTCTTTATATATGCTGTATTTTATTAAATTTTTTTCTTTTATTCTTAACTTCTTAAGTACAATATCTTTTAATAAAGATATATCTTTATCGATTCCAAGTTTTATATTAGATACCCTTAACATATTGTTTTCCTCTCTTAGATTGTAATATAAAAAAGCTAGGGTTACTCCTAGCTTTCTACAAATATAACTTCTATATTCTCTTTTACTAGATTTTCTACCCAAATCTCGTCTAGCACAAATTTCTTTATTTTGTCTACAATAAGTTCTTTATCCAAATCCTTTTTTAGATTTTTCACTAAAACCATCGCTTCAACCGATTTATTCAATCTTTCAACGTATAAAGAATTCACTTTAATTAATATAACCCTTAATTCACATATATATAACTCTTCACTACCTAAAGTGATTTCATCATCGTATTTATATATACTAAATTCATATATGTTTTCATATGGTGTTATATTTTCTATCCCAATAAACTCCATTAACTTATCCTCTTTTAGTTATAAGACCTCTTATAACTTTCATGTTATTAAATACTTTTTCTAAGAAGTTTTCTGCTTCTTCATTATCCAAAAGATTTATTTCAAGATTTTCATTTTCTACAATATCTTTAGATTTGCAGTACTCTTTAGCAACTTCTATTAGTTCATTTTTTCTATCCATAGGTAAATCGAACTCTTTATAGTCTATTATTATATATTGTTTAGTATCAGGTGATACACCATTATTATATCCTATTTCTATATGATAAATAACTGCATATATTTCTTCTCCGTCGTATACAGGTACTGCTGGGTTAGATTTTATAAAGTTTGTTGATACAGCAATTGCATTTCCTAAACTAAGACTCATTATTAATACCTCTTTCTACACATTATACATATATTATACTATAGATTCTTTATCTATGACTTAAAGCTTTTTATAATTAATTAAGATATTTTTAAATCTTTGTATCTTTTTCCTAATGTACTAGAGCTTATATCATATTTTTTTGATATTTGTACTTGAGTTATAGCTTGTCCTGCTTCTTTCTTAACATAGTATTCGACCGCAGCTGCCCAACCACTTTCAGCTCCTTTTATATTTTCATGACTTTTCTTATATTCATTCCAGAACTCTATACATGCATCTATATTTTCTTTTTCCACATTTTCTTTAAGAGTATCTAAAACCTTACATTCTACTTCAGCTAATTCACCTTCTGAATTAACTTTTTTATTATTATTCCTATCTCTTTCTCTTTTTAAATATTCAGCTATACTTGGGTCTAAAAGCTGTTGTATATATTTATATAATACATGTGTATGATAAATTAAGAACGTCTTCATATCTTTATATAAGTCTTCATATTGATTGAATAAATTCATAACATCATTTAAAATTATATCTTTAACTTCATTTGATATACTTATAGTTACATCTATTAATATATTAGTTCCTTCAACATCAATTATTCTAGCTATCATACAGCTTCCGATTTTAAAGCTTCTTAGAAGTTTTACATCTTCTGTGTAAAGTTCTTTCCCACTTAAACAATCTCTTAAAACTATTTTTCCTGTAGAAATTTCTTTTACTTCGTAAATGCTTACATAGGATTCAAACAAACTTTTTAATATTGCAATTTCTGATTGACTTAGGTTTGCACCATTCTCTTCAAGAAATCCAACCGTCATGACCTTTTTATTTTCCATTATGTGGTCTTGTATTAAATACGTATTAAAAAATCTTTCAAACTTTTCATTTACATTATCATTTTGCATTATATAAAACATTTCTTTAGCTTTTTCACATTCATCTTTGAATCTATCATGTCTTGAATAATCATATAATTTTGAATATAAATCTGTATATTGCTTTTGTGAAAGTTCAGTTTTTCTGCTTGCTCTTTCTGAAACAATATCTTTATTTAAACAACATTTCTTGTATTTTTTGCCACTTCCACAAGGGCATAGCTCATTTCTCCCTAACAATATGACTTCCACTCCCTTATTATTAAATTAAAGTACAATTTGTTATTATACCATTTTTTTATCAATCAATCTATAGTATAAGCAAATATTATCTCAAATTTACTTATATTTTGGTACAATATATTCACTTTAATTAGGATTTCGATAAAATCACTAACAATCCCTCTTACAGAAATGGATTATCGTAAAACTAATTCTTCTATAAAGTTTTATGAATTGATAATAGTTTTTTACTTTATCTATTCTTTTTTGTTATGTGACTCTAATTGTCATTTTACATTCTACAAGATTGCTTTTTTCTTGTTTATATTCATTTGAAAGATTTTTGACCTCAAGATTACTTGTTTTTAATTTATTAATTTCTATTTTTTCAATTTTATTATGTAACTTTAAGTTCTTCATTACACCTTCAAGTTTCAACACATTTTCAAGTTCCCCATTAACTTTTACTTCTAAATTAGTTTGTTTTTTATTGTAGTTGTCTAAGCTACTTTCTTGATTGATATATTCCACACTTACAATATCTCTCAATTCATTTTCTACTAATAATACTATATCTTTATTTGTTTTTTTATCTAAAAATGAATTATTAAAATTATTTTTTAATTCTGTATTGCTATCTAATTCAACATTTTTTACATATCTATTATCTTTATGCTTTTTATCCTTCATTTTATAATTATCTTGTCGTTTTATTTCATTCACTATATTTTGTTTTTCTTTCTTCAAATTAGTTAGGTTCTCTTCTAGAGGTCTGGACATTACATTAACTACTAATACAATAATTAATATTAGCAATATTTTTATCAGATTTTTTTCTCTCTTATTTAATTTCAAAATTAATCACCTGTCTAACTTTTTATTCTAAATTTATAACATTCTCCATCTCTTATAATGCTGTCTATGTAGTAATATTTTATGTAATTTATTTTTCTTAAATCATCTAAAATATCTAGATTATCACACACGCCTTCCATCTCCATTTTGTTTTTATCTATAGATATTTTAGTAATGTTATCTGTTCCAACTATTTTATATATTTTTTTTATTTCATCAAGCTTTATTCTAGAAAACTTTTCTTTTGTTTTTTCCAGCTTTGGTACAGTATACTTCGATTCATTTATGGTTTTATTGTGACTTATATAATTTTCTAATTCATTTATAGATTTCATATACATAAACATTTTTAATGAAACACATGTTAAAATTAAGATTATCGTTATTTTATAGATTTTATTATATTGCTTAGTTTCTTTAAATCCATTTAAAAAATTTATTGTTTTATAAGCTTTCATTTAAATAATCATCCCTATACTACTTATATAAGTTATACTAGTATCTCTTAAATCCTTATCAAAATTATTTTCCACCCTTACTTTATTTTTTAATTTCAATGGATTTACTTCAGCAATTTTTTCTGTGTCTTTAAGATATTCATCTATAAAACAATTTTCTATGCCATAATAGTAAATATATTTAAATCTACTTATTAATTTTTTTACTGAGTCATATGATTTTATTTCTTTTGATAATAGATATGTTTCTTCTATTTTTTTATTTTTTGTTATGTTTATAATAAATTGATTCCTTTTACATTCTATAAATACTCCATCTTCTATAAAATTGTCTATTAGATTTAAACTTATAAGTTTTTGTAGTATATCAAAATTTATGTTTATAGCTTTTGGGTTCATATTTAGATTTTCTGAAATGATTTTAATTACTTGTATAATATTTTTAGGAAAAAGAATTACTTGTATATTTAACTTATCATTACTAGAGTTTATAATTTTATATTTTATTGAATAGTTATTTATATTTATTGGAATATATTGGGTTATCTCAAATTCTATCATGTTTAATATATCTCTTTTTTTCTTAGTATTCAATATCTCAATATTTCTAATAACTATATCTTGAGTCTGAATATTAAAGTACAAATTTTTGTATGATTTTTTTAGGTTATTTATATCATCTTTTACTAATTTAACTACGTTTTCTACATAACTAGTTTTTTCAATCTCATCACTGTCATTTTTAATATTAAAACCAATTTCTTTTATACTAGATTTATCTATAAAGATTTTTTTATAGTTTTTTCTTAAAAATACAGACCTTATATAATCATCATTTATTTCTAAAGTCAAAATTTTTTTAATTATAACCATCTCCTTCTTAAGTAATGATAACTTGTATATTTTTTAATTAAACTTAATATATTTACATTTACAATTGAATACTAAAAATATCTTTATAATTTGATACTAAAAACGTATAAAAACAAATATTATCTTGGATAAAATTGTTTTGAATTTACATTTACACTTATATCTGTACCATTATCACTTATAACAAGTTCAAACTTACCTGATGTACTTTGAGGAACTGGAACAGTACTTAAATAACCTTTTTCTTTAAGTGATTCTACGCTTAGAGATTCTGCTATATTTTCATCATCATTAATAGCCATACTAGCTGCAGTTACTATATTAGCTGCATTTGTATAGTCTGCATTCATCTTGGCACTTTCTTGAACTTTACCATATTTAACTAATGCTATACTAGATATAACCCCTAAAATTGTTACTACTACAATCATTTCAACAAGTGTAAACCCTTTTCGTTTTTTATTTATCAATTAAATTTTCTCTCCTTTTTAAAAGTTTTATTTAGTAAAATTTATTTTTATATTAGAAACTAGTAATTGCATCAAACATAGGAATAACCATTGATAAAATAAAAACTCCAACAATCAATCCCATGAATACAATTATTACAGGCTCTACAAATTTCATTATTTGCTCTATTTTATTATTTAATTCATTTTCATAAAATCTGTTTATTACATCTAGACTCTTATCTAGCTTTCCACTTTCTTCCCCTGTATTTGCCATTGAAACAAATAACTTAGGAAAAATATTTGCTAGCTTCAAAGACTTACCTATACTATTTCCTTTTTTTATATAATTATTAGAAATCTTTAGTCTCTCATAAATGAATTCATTATCTATGACACTTGCTGACATGTCTATTGCATCCACTATTTGTATGCCACTACTAAGTAAAATAGACAACGCTCTTGAAAATCTGGTTGTAGCTACTAATTGGTTAATGCCTTTTAAAAAAGGTATTTTGAATTTAAATGAATTAATTAATTTTTTTAGATTATTATTCATTATAAAAAAATAAATAGTTCCTATTAAAATCAATATAAAACTAAGTATTAAATAACCTAGATAATTTGTAACTATCATAGAAATTCCTATTAAAATCTTAGTTATGAAAGGTGGTTCAATCCCATTACTGGCAAAAACCACCTGAAAATTTGGTATCACAAATATAAAGATAAATATTATTGATATTATTGATAATATGATAAGTATCATTGGATAGATTAAAATAGTTATTATTTTTGTTTTTAATTTATATTCTTTATCGTAATAATTAGATAAATCGCTCATTATTACATCTAAGTTTCCACTAGTTTCTCCTGCTTTTATCATGCTTATAAAAAATTTAGAAAATGTTCCTGTGATGTGAAATGATTCTGCTATAGAATTTCCATTTTGAATATGATTTGATACTGTATTAAACAAACTTTTTACTTTTTTGCTAGATTGTCCTTCAATAATTTGAAATATATTTGTAATTTCACATCCAGATTCCAGTAAAATACCTATCTCTTTGCAAATTACTCTAAGCTCTTTATTACTAATCTTGTTTAATACTAAATGAATCTTGTTTAAATTATAAAATATACTTTTAGATACTTTCATGTATTATAATTCCTTCCAAATTATATTAATTATAATTAAATAGGCTCGATATTTTCTAATTTAATATGTTAATTTTATTTTATCTAGATACAATTTACAATCGAGACTTTTAATTAAAATCGATTGTATGAAATTTGGTTACACTGTTTAACTAAATTATTTCATTTACCACTAAACATTCTTCTAATGTTGTTATTTTTTCATTTATTAGCCTTTTACAGCTATCTTCAAATGTTATCATTCCATTTTTTCGTGCTACTTCTTTAACAATACTAGAATCCTTCATATCCCTTATACATGTTTTTATATCATCATTAATTTCTAGAATTTCATAAATTGCTGTTCTACCAAAATAACCTTTATCATTACATCTCTCACATCCTACAGCTACTTTAGTATTTACATCTCCACTAAAATCATCTTTTATCATAATCTCATGGCTACAATGATTACAAACTTTTCTAACCAACTTTTGAGATATCACACCTATAAGAGATGCATTTAAAAGGTATGGTGGAATTTGCATTTCCAATAGTCTAGCTATAGCAGATACTGCATCATTAGTATGCAAAGTGCTTATAACTAAATGTCCTGTTATAGCAGCTCTTACTGCTATCTTAGCTGTTTCTGCATCTCTTATTTCTCCAACCATTATTATATCTGGGTCTTGTCTTAATATAGCTCTAAGACCTACATCAAAACTCAACCCTACTTTTGAATTTACTTGTATCTGACTTATTCCATCCATCTTGTATTCTACTGGATTTTCTATAGTCATTATATTTTTATTTATACCCTTTAAATCATTTAGTAAGGAATATACTGTAGTAGTCTTTCCGCTCCCTGTAGGTCCTGTCACTAATAATATTCCAGCTCTTTTACTTATTATACGATTTATAGAGTTTATCGCTTCTTCTGAAAATCCAAGTTCTGATTTATCTTTTAAAAAAGTATCTCTATTAAGTATTCTCAAAACAATTTTTTCACCATATACAGTTGGGATTGATGAAACCCTAATGTCAATTAAGCTATCATCTAGCTTTATGTCTACTCTTCCATCTTGAGGAAGCCTTTTTTCTGTTATGTCCATTGAAGCCTTTAATTTAACAACTGTAGCTAATGCTGGATAAACATCTATTAAAAACTTTGATATTTCTTTTAACTCTCCATCAACTCTCATTCTAACTATCAAATGTTCTTTAAATGGTTCTATATGTATATCACTTGCGTTCTCTTTTATAGCTTTTTCTAGAAGATTTTCAAATAATCTTTTTGCATAATTCTCATCAAGTTCAAAGTTATTATAATATTTTTCTATCTTCTCACTTATAAGTTCTCTTCTTTCTTTTTTTAATATAATTTCTTTCCCCGTTGCTAATCTCAAATCTTGTAGTGCATATATATCTTCATCTTCTATTTCTACTACTAGATTATCATCTTGAAATTCTACTGGAAATACATTATACTTTTTTGCAAGTTTTTCTGGTATTAACATTGGTAAACTGCTTTCCTCTAATATAATCTTAATCACCCTTTATATACTTTAATTTATTAGGTATTTTCAGTTTTTTCATAGAGATATTTTCTTCAGCTTTTATACTAACTTTCATTGGATAAGTACTTTGTACACTATCTAAATATTTACTACCTTTGTCTATGTAACTAGATAGTTTATCTTTATCACCAATACATTTTATTTCATAGGGTTGTGCTACTGGAACTCCATTTATATTTATATGGCTACCTGCAAGTACAACTTCTGAGTACTGATTAATTCTTTGACCATTTATTTCTATGTATTTTCCTCCATTTGTTTTTAATTCATTTATGACTTTTACTAAGATTTTATTGTAGTCTATGCTATTGGCAATGTTTCCTGTTTTTTCATCTATGGCATCTATACTTAATACTATTCCGCTACCGTTTACATTTGAATATGAAAGACTCTCCCTAAGACTTTCTATTTTAGAGATTTCATTAGAATTTTTTTGATTTTTCTTCATCGAATTAATTTCTTTATCTAATTTATCTTTCTCTTTTGCCAGTTCTTTTATAGATTTTCTTGTTATTCTTATTTCTTTTCTTATTGACTTATCCTTACTTGTATAAACTGTTTCTTCATTGCTATAATCTCTAAATATGGTTCCAACAAGCATACCTAAAATAGTACTTGCTAGTATTATAAACACATATTGTTTTTTCATACTGTATTACTCCTTACAAATTTATTTTTATATGATAATTTTCTTTAATTAAATATTAAACATTTACATATGCTTATTATATCAAAGTTATATGTTAAAATTCATCTTTAGTATATAATATCATACATTATACTTATGTCCCCACCCTACTAGCATTGAATATAAAGGATTCTGTTATAAATAGTAAAAATCATATAATTTAATTAGATAACTTATACTTTTAATATCTGTTAAAGTATAATGTCTAGCTAAATAAATATAAACTAAGCTTAAAATGTATATTGATAATATTTTTGCTTACATACTTTATTTTCAGCTTACACACTTTAATTTAAAAACTTTTCAAAATAAGTACATACATATAGATTATTATTGTAAATGTATATTGTAATTTTTTATATTGACAAAAAACATCCAACTGTTTATACTGTACTTGTATAAAAATATACAGTTAAAGAGGTGTTTTTTTGAATATAATTATTTCAAATGGTTCTAACTTACCCATTTATGAACAAATTAAAGAACAGATAAAAAAACAAATTCTTTCAGGAGAATTAAAAGAAAATGAAATTCTACCTTCACTTAGACAACTAGCAAGAGATTTAAAGATTAGCGTTTTGACTACTACTAGAGCATATAATGAACTTGAGCAAGAAGGTTTTATTATGAGCCGTCAAGGCAAGGGATTTTTTGTTATGTCAAGTAGTTCTGAACTTATTCATGAACAGTTAATACAAGAAGTAGAATCAAATCTTAATAACGCAATACAAGCAGCACAAAGAGCGTCTATGACAGATAAAGAAATTATAAGTCTTTTGAGATTATTATTGGAGGTGGAAAAAGGTGAATAATTATTTGGAACTAAAGGATGTTAGTAAAAACTTTAATGATTTTAATCTAAAAAATATAAATTTTACCTTACCAATGGGATATATAATGGGATTAATTGGCCCAAATGGTGCAGGTAAAACAACAACTATACAATTAATTCTAAATATGTTAGAAAAAGATGAAGGAGAGATTTTAGTTTTTGATATGGACAATGTTAAAAATGAAAATCTTATTAAACAGAATATTGGTGTTGTATTTGACAATATATTTTATGCAGATAATTGGACAATAAGAGATACTGAAAAAGCTATATCTATTTTTTATAAAGACTGGAATCACGATATTTTTAAAAGTATGATAACCAGATTTAATTTACCTCTAAATAAAAAAATAAGTGAATTATCTAGAGGTATGCAAATGAAACTTATGTTATCATGTGCATTTTCTCATAATGCTAAGTTGCTTATACTTGATGAACCAACAAGTGGACTTGATGCAGTAACTCGTGATGAACTTTTGGAAATTCTACAGGACTACATAAAAGATGGAGATAGAAGTGTGTTATTTTCTACACATATTACTACTGATTTGGAAAAAGTTGCTGATTATATTACTTTTATAAATAATGGAGAATTATTTTATACTGGAAGTTTGCAAGATTTATTAGAAAAATTTAGATTAATTAAAGGAAGACCAAAAGATTTAACAGAAACACTTAAAAAAGATGTTATTGGTCTACGTGAAACAGATATTGGATTTGATGCATTAATTCATACAAATGATACTATTAAATATAATAACTGTATCATAGATACTGCTACTATTGATGATATAGTTATAAAAGTTAGCAAGAGAGGTGTAGTAAGATGACCGATTCAATTAAATTTACTAAACTAGATATTTTTACAATGAAATCTTATTTTAATATGAATTTAGTTTTGTTACCTGTTATAATGCTTTTTTCATATATGGGCTCATCAACATTAACACTTTATATTACTTGTTCTTGGTTTGTTGCCCTTATGATTTCTAACGTTTTTGCCATAGAAGAAAAAAACAACTTAAGTCGCCTATATGGTACTCTTTCAATTAAATTAAGAGATATAGTTTTAGGTCGCTATATTTTCATTTTACTTAACTTCGTATTAACAGTATTTATAATTACTATACTTTCAATAGTCGTATTATTTTTTAAAAGTAAATCTATTGATATTCAAGAGATTATACTAGGAATAAGTACCTCTTTTTTAGTTTTTTCTGCTATAGTAGGAGTTCAAATACCTATCTTTTTTAAGATGGGATACCTAAAAGCAAGATTTTGGTCATTAATTCCATATATTATTGTATTGACATTAGTTTTAATGACCTCATTGATTGATAAAATATCATTTGTAATAGATTTTATAATATACAACCAAGGTATATTTTCTATTCTTGGGCTTATTGCTAGTTTTATTATTTTAGTAGTTTCTTATAAAATATCTTTCTTACTATACAAAAGTAGACGATAGTGTAAATATAAATTTATAAAAAGTTAAAATCTAAAATAGAAAAAGGAAATGAATTTTTACTAATTCATTTCCTTTTAT
>NZ_JAGWCT010000047.1:0-29335 GCF_020657815.1 Clostridioides sp. ZZV15-6597
AATTCATTTCCTTTTATTTATAAATTAAAATATTTCTCCAATATAATTATATAAAAATTTCAAACATTTATGTACATATATTTAAAAGTAAATCTTCTGTACATTGTAAAAATTCAATCATAATAAAATTTCTAATTGAATCCTTATAAAAAGTAGTAAGAGAAGATTAAATATTTTATGTAAACATAGAATTTCTATGAGTTATTTATATATCCTTTTTGATATGTTCAAGATTCACTTTAAAAGTTTTTTCATCTTTTTGAACTTTAAAATTATCATTAGGTAAAACTGTTATAATACTATTTTTATATTCAGACTTATCAACCTTTAAACTTAATCCTGTCTTATTAGAGTCACCATATATATAACAAATAGGTTTTTTATTACTCATAAATACCATTTGTACTATATCCTCACTATCTGTTGGTATGATATTTCTCCACTTATATCCTACAGTTTTATATATTGTTTCAACAGGTGTATATGGTTCAAATATATATAGTTTATCCCATTTAAAAGGAAGCAATTTCCCTAAGCTAATTTCTTTAGTTTTGCTATCTAGACTGAAAATACTTCCAAAAAATTCACTAACTCTATCTATTTCTTGATTTTTTTCAAACGTGGATAACTCACTAGATTTATCAACAACATTCCATTTATCATTATTTTTTTCTAGTTTAAAGTTAATTTTAGAAACACATTCTCCATGTTTTCCTGGTTGCGTAACTATAACTTTTTCTCCTAAATTATTTTTATAGTCATGTTGTTTAATTTGAACATGTGTATGTCCAGCTACTATTGCATCAATACCATCAACATTTTGAGCCAATTCTTGTATTCTGTTTCCTGGATTTTTAGGTTTTTTAGGTTTCTCACCTGAATGTACTACAGCAACTATAACATCTGCTTTATCTTTTTTCATTACATCGACCCATTTGTTTGCATCATCTACTAAATCATTCATATATAGCTCACCATTATAGCCTCCTTGGTCTTTTAACTCCAAAGATTTAGAATCCACACTCTCTCCAACTTCTTTTATTGTAAGACCTAAAATACCTAATTTAACATTACCTTTAGGAGTATTAATATTTTTTATTATATATGGCTTTGTGTAATTACTCCCATCTTTTTTATAAGTATTAGCTGATAATACATCAATACCTTGTTTATTAAAATCAGATATCATATTATCTAAATAAAATTTAGAGTTAGATACAAATTCGTGATTTCCAAGAACTACAGAATCATATCCCAATTCTTTCATTTCTTTTGCAATAGGAGTTTCTATATACTTCTCGGTTTTATTATCAATATCTGTTCGTCTATCATCAAAATATTTTTCCATAGGTGAACCTATTGGCCCACTATCAAAGAAATCTCCCGCATCTACTAGAGTTATATTTTTATCTTTTTCTCGTTCTTCTTTTATATAAGAAGTTAACTCATAAGGTAGATTTCCATGTAAATCGGTAGTTGCTAATACATTTATTTCTGTTGTTTGTTTTGAGGCACATCCAGACATTAGCAATACAGACAAAAAAGTAATACCTATAATTATTTTATTTTTCATAAATCCTCCAATTTTATTTTTTCTTAGTATAAATCTTAATTTCATTCTTTATTATATTTAATTTATAATACAAATCTAATATCAATAATACTACAGTAATATACAAAAATCATCTATATATTCCATAAAAACTTAGTTATATACTAGAATATACTCTTGTTTACATAAAAAAGTCACTCATAATAGTAACTTTTTTAAATGCAACTTTAGATATTATCATCAAGGTCAATTATATAATTATTGCAACTTTCACAATAAAATATTTTACATCTCATTTAATTTTCTTTTTAAGTCTTCAACAGATTGTATTTGTATTTTTTTTAAGTTCATAAAGAAATAAGATAAAACTTTTATAATAGGATTTTTAACATATATATTTTCTATAAACACTATTTTAGTTTTTCCATTCTCTTCAAAAAATTCGCCTTGCCAATTACCATAGAAAAATTTATTTTCTATATCAAATTTATAAAGCTTATTTTTAGTTTTTCTGTAACAGTAAATTTTGTTCTGTTTCCATCCTTATTGTACTCAATAAAAGTACTTCTGCCATCTAATATTTCAATTTTACTTATATCACTTCTCCATTTATAATCACGATTGTCTGTAACTATATTCCAAACTGTTTCCACGTCTGTATTAAAATAAGCTGTTATCTCAGATACTCTACATTTTTTCATAAACTCCTCCTATTTTTTATTGGAACCCAAATTTCACTAACATAATTATCTTTACTACTATCTCCTTCAAAGTAAAGTTCAAAATTGAAATCAGCAACTGGCTCATAGCTAGAGTATTGGAAAAACTCACTATATATTTTTACCCATAGATTTTGAATAGAATTTGGCATGGCACCTGTACACTTGAAAATAGCCCATTTATGAGAAGGTATTGTAAATAAGGTAAATTTATCATTTTTAGGTTTTTCATCTGTCTCAACAGCTGCATAATAATTAAATAATTGTTTGTTTTGTGAAACTGCCATTTCATCTATTCCCAAAACACCACCTTTTGTAACAGTGTTTTCTTTCACATAAGAAATTAGCTCTCTATACAAACTACTATTAAACAAGTCTTGCCAAAACCTTGGTATTTGTTTTCTAAATACATCTTCATCTTTAGAAAATTGTTTCTTTAAAGCAATTACTGAAAATTCTCTCTTATCGACAATTTTGTAATCTAAAGTATTTCCTCCATCTAAAGATATTTTTAATGTTATCTTGCTAAATATTCATAATCTAACTTTTCTAAAATATTGTCTTCAATATAATCAATAGATTGTTGTAATCCCTCTAACCACTGCATTTCATATGTACCCCCATATTTTATAATAAATTCTCTAAATTTTCTTGTCTTTTTGTGCAAAGATTTATCTGTTTAAATTATAGCAAAAAACAGCAAACTACCATAGCTTCAAAGCTATAGCAGTTTGCTGTTGATTATATATACTAGTTAATATTAATTTTAAACAGACATATTTTATATATTTTCCTCATACTTTGAAATTCTCTTAACTAGTTCATCTCTCAATTTTCCTACTTCATCAAATCTCATGTTAGGACTATAGTAACTTTCTATAATATCATGTTTTGATTTAGCTCTCTTAAGATTTAAAACTGACCAACAAATTAAGTCATCTAAAACTTTTTCATCAAATTTAATGTCTTCTTCATACTTAAGTAATTTTTCTCTATTTAAAAATTGATTCAAATCAATTGTATCTTCATCTTTAAAAGTACTACTTATAGTTATTCCTATATCTAAATCAGTTAATAATATGGTTTCAATTTTTTCAGGAATAAGTGGATAGTGATAAACTTCTACATTCAAGCCTTTCTCAATGGCTTTTTTGTACACTTTACTCAAAAGTGTAGTTTTCCCAGCGCCTATTTCTCCTGATAAATAATAAACCTTACCTACATCCTTTAAAATATGTTCTGTATAATCTAAGCATCCTACAGGAGTTATACCTGATCCAAATAAATGCTTTTCTTTCTTTAACTTTCCTGTACTATCTACTCCATCAAATAATCTTTTTATGAATTCTTCTGTAACTAAATTTACTTTTCCATAATCCATACAGTCGGAATATTTTTCCTCGATATCTCTAAAAATTGGTTCTGCTGATTTTAAAAATTTGAATGCTCTTTTAAAAGCATTACTAATATCTTTATCATAGCTTGAAATTTCTTGTCTATTTTTTTCTAACTCCTCTGTATTCCAGTAATCGCCTAAGTTAATTATCTCGTCCAAAGCACCTGGGAGTTTAGGGTCTACAGTATGTGGAGCAGTTGCATCCATAAGTACCACGCCTAGTTTCTTTATAACTACACCATCCAACGAACTTGGGTCAGAAGGGCAATGATATAATTCAATATCATATCCTTTATGCAAAAACTCTTTATAAATTTTTTTCATTAGTGAGGATTTTCCTACTCCAGGTCCACCCTTTAAACAAAAAACTCTTTTTACATTTTCAGGAATTATATAGTCAAAAAAAGAATATGACCCTTGTGATGTGTTTCCACCTGGAAATGCCTTTTTTATCTTTCCTTCCATATTAGCGCCTCCTCATAATTTACCATACCTCTTAATTAAGATATTAATATTATACGAGTTTTGTTACAGCTTTATGCTTTTGCTAAATATAAAACTTATCATTCAGCAATGGCAATAACTTGTTTTACTTAATTTCAATCTATTACTATACTCTAATTTAGGTTTTGTCCAAAAGTATAATAAAACTGTCTATACTGTGGTGTAGTTGTCTGTATTGCTTAAATCTAATTGTCTCGACTGTTATTTTATGTTAAAATAAAATTAAAAAATACATCTGTTTTTCTTCAGAAATGGGTGAAATTCCCTATCGGCGGTAAAAGCCCGCGAGCCTTATGGCAGAATTTGGTCAAATTCCAAAGCCGACAGTAAAATCTGGATGGTAGAAGAAAATAGTATATGAGTACCTTTATGTAATTTTACATGAGTAATCTATACAAATCCTTCAACTACCGCATTTATTCATGAAAATAAACATATTCTAAGGTACCTAAGAAATAGGTGCTTTTTTGTTGTTTATTTTGTAACTATACTGTACTTATAAAACAAAATCTACTATGTAAAAGATTGGAGTGTTATCAGTGAAACAAAAATGGATAGTATTAATTATCATCTGTATTGGTATATTTATGTCTACTCTTGATGGAAGTATACTAAATATCGCAAATCCTACAATTGCTGCCGACTTTAAAATTAACATGTCGCAAATCCAATGGGTAGTTACAGCTTATATGTTGGTTGTAACAGCTACTATGTTGTTTTTTGGAAAGCTAGGTGATAAGGTAGGTTCAAATTATCTATATACGTTAGGATTTTTTATATTTACAATAGGTTCCTTTCTATGTAGTATATCTAATAACCTAGTAACATTGATTTTATCAAGAATATTTCAAGCAATTGGAGCAAGTATTTTAATGGCAACTGGACTTGGTATAGTTTCTAATGCATTTCCAGCAAATGAAAAGGGAAAGGCTATAGGAATTACTGGAGCAGTAGTTGGTATAGGAAATATGAGTGGTCCTGTAATTGGTGGAATACTTTTAGAACACTTTGGATGGCCTTCTATTTTCATCATCAATATACCTATTGGTATTATAGCAGTCTTTCTTGGGATAAAATTTCTACCAAAACCTATTTTAGATGAACAAAACAAAAGTTTCGATATTCCAGGTCTTCTATTATTTGCATCTTGTACCACACTTATATTGCTTGCAATGAATGGAGAAGGAAATACAAAATGGTATCTAGGAATAGTGGCAATTATAGCATTTTTATTGTTGGTATTGAGAGAAGTAAAATTTGAACAAAGTTTTATTGATTTACCTTTGTTTAAAAATAGAAATTTCACTGTAGGCAATATTATTGGAATAGCTTGTTATTTTCCTCAAATGGCAGTATCTTTCCTACTTCCTTTTTATCTAGAACAACTAAAAAATTTATCTCCTATGATGGCTGGCTCTGTCATGACTGTTCATCCACTTATTATGGTACTTATAGCTCCTATTGCAGGTTCTCTTTCTGACAAACATGGTGCAAAAAATATTCTGACTGTATCTTTTTCATTTATGACTATTGCTCTGGTTGGAATGGCACTTTTAAAAGCTGATTCTCCATTATATCTTTTGATTCTATGCTTAATTATTTTTGGCTTTGGATTAGGCTCTTTTAGCTCACCAAACAATAGTAGTATCTTGGCAGATGTTCCACCTCAAAAGCAAGGATATGGAGGAAGTTTTCTAGCAACTGTTCGTAATTTGTCATTTGCCCTTGGGACAGCATTTTTCAGTAGTTTCTTTGCACAAAGACTTATATATCATCAAAAGTCTACAAGTCATACACTGGCTTATGTCGCAGCTAGTAATCAATCTTACTGGATTGCAGCAGCAGTATGCTTTATAGGACTTATACTTACAATTTTCTTTATGAAAAAGACAGAAAAAACTACTTCTCAGTAAAGATTTATTGCTAATTATATAAATCACTAAATCTTTAAACAAACTAATTTACACTAATTTTATTAGTTTCTAACAATAATTACTTATATTTATTGTTTATAAACAACAAGGATGCCACAAAATCTCCATTAAAAACATTTTGAGGCATCCTTTATTTGATTTTAATATATATAAACACTTAAAATTAATCTACTGTTATTTCATATCCATGTTGATTGTATTGATTTACAATTTCTTCCCAAAGTTCTTCAACACCAGTCTTTTTTAATGAAGAAACAGGGATTACTTTTTCACTACTCTCCATTTGCAATTTCTTTCTTATAATACTTATATGCTTTTGATATTGTCCTCTAGATATTTTGTCTGCCTTAGTTGCAATAACTACACAGTTATATCCAAAATGTTTTATCCATTCGTACATAAGTTTATCATCTGCTGTAGGTTCATGTCTAATATCTACAAGTAGGAATATAGAGCATAGTTCTTGTCTACTTTCTAGATATCGTTCCATTATACCTCCCCATTTTTCTTTTTCAGATTTGGCTATTTTAGCATACCCATATCCTGGAAGGTCTACAAAATAAAATTCGTTATTTATAAGATAGAAATTTATAGTTCTAGTTTTTCCTGGTGTTTGACTAGTTCTAGCAAAGTTTCTTCTGTTAAGTAATGTATTTATTATTGATGATTTTCCAACATTTGACCTACCAGCTAGTGCTATCTCTGGTATACCTTCTGCTGGATACTGTGATTTATTCACAGCACTCATAGTTATCTCTGAACTTCTAATTTTCATTTTTTTCACCACTCTTTAATAAAGCTTGTTCTAATACTTCATCCATATGCTCTACAAGTACAAACTCCATCTTCTCTTTTACATTTTCTGGTATATCATCTAAATCAGCTTCACACTCTTTAGGAATTAATACTTTTGTTATACCAGCTCTATGAGCTGCTAATAGTTTTTCCTTAACTCCTCCTACAGCTAACACTCTACCTCTTAAAGTTATTTCTCCTGTCATAGCTATATTACCTGGCACAGGTCTTTTAGTAAGTGCTGAAATTACTGCAAGTGCCATAGTTATACCAGCTGATGGCCCATCTTTTGGAACAGCACCTTCTGGAATGTGTATATGAATATCATTAGTTTTATAAAAATCAGGGTCTATATCAAACCTGTCCACTATTGATCTTATATAAGAAATACCTGTCTTAGCAGATTCTTTCATAACATCTCCTAGTTTTCCAGTTAATACAATTTCACCCTTTCCTTTAAGCACATTTACCTCTACTTCAAGGGTAACTCCACCAACTGCTGTCCATGCAAGTCCATTTACAAGCCCTATTTGAGGATTAATCTCTGCAAGTTGGTATTTAAACATATCTTTTCCAAGATATTTTTCTAAGTCAGACTTATTTACAACAACTTCTTCAAGTGTTGGGTCCTCAACATATTTTTTGGCAATTTTTCTACAAACTTTACCAATAGTTCTTTCTAATGTTCTTACTCCAGCTTCTCTTGTATAATGATTTATTATACTTCTTAAAGTTTCATCGTCCATTTTTATAAAATTCTCTTTTAAAGCATGCTCTTTAATTTGTTTTGGAAGTAAGTATTGTTTTGCTATATTTAATTTTTCTTCTTCTATATATCCAGATACCTCTATTACTTCCATTCTATCTAATAGTGGTCTTGGAATATTGCTTAAACTATTTGCTGTTGTAACAAATAGTATCTTTGATAAATCAAAAGGTATTTCTAAATAGTGGTCCACAAAATCCTTATTTTGCTCTGGGTCCAATACTTCTAGCATAGCTGAAGCTGGGTCACCTTTATAATCTGCTGCCATTTTATCTATCTCATCAAATAAAAACACAGGATTTTTAGTCTGAGCTTCTTTGACTCCATTAATTATTCTTCCTGGAATAGAACCTACATAAGTCCTTCTGTGTCCTCTTATTTCGGCTTCATCTCTAACTCCACCTAAAGATATTCTTACAAATTTTCTATTTAATGCTCTAGCTATTGATTTTACTATAGATGTTTTCCCTGTACCTGGAGGTCCAACTAGACATATTATAGGACCTTTAAGTGATTTAGCAAGAGTTCTTATGGCTAAATACTCTAATATTCTTTCTTTAACCTTCTCCAACCCATAATGGTCTTCATCTAATATAGCTTGTGCTTTAATTATATCTAGTTTATCCTTTGTTTCTTTATTCCATGGTAATGAGAATATAGTATCCAAATAATTTCTACTTACAGATACATCTGGAGACATTGAAGATATCTTTGAAAATTTATCAATTTCTTTTTCTATTTTCTCTTTAGTAGTTTTAGGTGCTTTTATTTTTTTAAGCTTTTCTCTATACTCATCTGCTTCAGAATTTATGTCTTCTTCCTCACCTAATTCCTTTTGTATAGCTTTTAATTGCTCTCTAAGATAGTATTCTTTTTGAACTTTATTCATTTGTTTTTTAACTCTTAAAGTTATCTTTTTTTCTATTTTTAATATATCTATCTCTTCTAATAATATAGAATATATAAGTTCAAGTCTTTTCTTAATATCAAATTCTTCTAATATTTCCTGCTTCTGACTTGATTTTAGATAAATATTTGCAGCTATTGTATCTATAAATCTATCTACATCCTCTATATCAGCTAAAGATATTAATATTTCTGGTGATACTCTATTTCCAATGTTTATATATTCTTCAAAAGCATCAAATACATTTCTTACAAATGCTTCAATTTCAACTTCTGTTTCACTATCTAAATTATCACTATCAAAAACAATTTCTTCTATTACTGCTCTAAAGTATCCTTCTTCTTGCTCTATTTTTTTTACTCTACCTCTTGATACACCCTCAACCAAGACACGAACTGTATCTCCTGGTAATTTTATCATTTGTTTAACTTTACAAATTGTTCCTACATGATAAAAATCCTCTTCACCTGGTTCATCAACATCTGCTTCTTTTTGAGATGTTAAAAATATAAGCTCTTCATCCATCATAGCTTGGTCTAAAGCTTTAAGAGATATTTCTCTTCCTATATCAAAATTTAATATCATATATGGAAATATTGCTAATCCCCTCAAAGGGATTAATGGTAATTCATGATCTATTTTAGTATAATTTTGTTCCATCAACATTACTCCTTTTCTAGTCTAATTATTTTGCATTTTATATTATATATTTGCACATGTTAATTTTCAACATTAATGATAACTTCTTAGCATATTATATTATTATTTTATTATGATATAATATTAGTGTTAGTATACTTAGATGTTATTTATCTTTTGGAGGTTTCTATTATGTTGAAATTGTTTTTAACCTTTTTAAAAATTGGTGCGTTTACATTTGGTGGTGGATACGCTATGGTTCCTCTTATACAAGATGAACTTGTAAACAAACAAAAACTTTTAGAGCAGGAAGAATTTATCGATTATCTATCCATAGCTCAAAGTTATCCTGGAGTACTAGCAATTAATATCTCTGTATTATTAGGATATAAGCTTTATGGTATACCAGGAGTTCTTATATGTACCCTAGGCTCTGCTCTACCGTCATTTTGTATAGTCTTAGTGTTGTCATATTTATATTTTAAAAATTCCTCATCTAAAATTTTAGATGGATTTTTTAAAGGAGTTGCGCCTGTAGTAATAGCTCTTATATTGTATTCTTTTACGAGCATGTTTAAGAAACTGCCAAAGTCTAAAACTAACATACTACTATTAATTATAGCAGTTTTATCTGTTGGTGTATTCAATATAAGTCCTATTTATTTAATAATTGGAGGAGGTGTATATAGTCTATGTCAGAAATAACACTACTCTTCTTAATATTCCTTAAAATAGGAGCATTTAGTTTTGGTGGTGGGTATGCTATGCTACCATTTATTCAACAAGAATTTATATCTAAATACCACCTTATAACTAATCAAGAATTCTTAGATTTACTTGCTATATCGCAATCTACACCAGGTCCTGTAGCAATAAATAGTGCTACATTTGTAGGATTTAAAACTGCTGGTTTTTTTGGTTCTCTATCTGCAACTATCGGTGTTACAATATTTGCATTAGTAGGCTTAACCATTATATCAAAGTTATTTGCTAAGTTCAAAAATAATAAAAAAGTAGAAAATTTATTAATGGTACTTAGACCAATTACTTTAGGTTTTATACTGTCAGCCGCTTTTTCATCTGCAAAAGAAGTTAGTTGGGACTTATATGGAATAATCGCATTTGCAGCATCATTCTACCTTCTATATAAAGGGAAAATTGGCTCTATTGCAATTGTATTCGTCTTTGGTATTATAGGTATTCTACTCACATTTTTATCATAATAAGACCTAATTTCATATTAGCATAAAAAAAGGAGCCTTTTAAAGCTCCTTTTCATCATCTTATGCACTTTCCTCTTGATCCTTAAGTACTATGATAGGATTTACTGAGTCTTCGTTCACAGATTTCTCTGTTACTATAACCTTCTTTATATTATCTCTAGATGGTACTTCAAACATAGTTTCCATCATTACACTTTCAACTATACTTCTAAGTCCTCTAGCTCCTGTATTTCTTTCTATAGCCTTTTTAGCTATTGCACGAAGAGCATCATCTTCAAATTCTAGCTCAACATCATCTAACTCTAATAATTTCTTATATTGCTTTACTAGAGCATTTTTAGGTTGTTGTAGTATTTGCATTAGTGCATCTTCATCCAGTAATTCTAAAGTAGCTAAAACTGGTATTCTTCCTATAAATTCAGGTATTATACCATACTTTAATAAATCCTCTGGAAGTACTTTTTCATATAACTTCCCTAAATCTAATTCTTTTTTACTTTCTATCTTAGCTCCAAACCCTAGTGTCTTATCTCCACCACGTTTTTGGATTATTTTTTCTAGCCCATCAAAAGCTCCACCTAATATAAATAATACATTAGTAGTATCTATCTTTAAAAATTCTTGATGAGGATGTTTTCTTCCTCCTTGTGGTGGGACATTTGCAACAGTGCCTTCTAATATTTTTAAAAGAGCTTGTTGAACACCCTCTCCACTAACATCTCTAGTTATAGATGGATTTTCAGATTTTCTTGCAATCTTATCTATCTCATCTATATATATTATACCTCTTTCAGCTTTTTCTATATCAAAATCAGCAGCTTGAATAAGTTTTAAAAGTATATTTTCAACATCTTCTCCAACATATCCAGCCTCTGTTAGTGATGTAGCATCTGCCATTGCAAAAGGTACATTTAAAGTTCTAGCTAAAGTCTGTGCTAATAACGTCTTACCAGAACCTGTAGGTCCTAATAAAAGTATATTACTCTTTTGGATTTCTATATCCTTGCTACTAGACTTTTTACTATATATTCTCTTGTAATGATTGTAAACCGCAACTGATAAAGCTTTTTTAGCTTTTTCTTGACCTATTACATAATCATTTAATATATTCATCATTTCTTTTGGTTTTGGTAAAGATGTAGTATCTTCATCTATAGTATCTTCTATTTCTTCTTGAATAATTTCGTCACAAAGTTCAACACACTCATCACAAATGTATACATTTGGACCTGCAATTAATCTTCTTACTTGATCTTGATTTTTACCGCAGAATGAACACTTTAATTGTCGTTTCTCTTCGTATTTAGACATATTAACACCTCTCTCTATCTACGGTCTCTTTGTAAATACTTCATCTATTAAGCCATATTCCTTGGCTTCTGATGCACTCATGAAGTTATCACGTTCAGTATCCATTTTTATTTTCTCTAATGGCTGACCAGTTCTTTCAGATAATATTTCATTTAAAGTTTCTTTTATTTTTAAAATTCTCTTTGCGTGAATTTCTATATCTGTTGCTTGACCTTGAGCTCCACCTAATGGTTGATGTATCATTATCTCACTATTTGGTAGTGCTAGTCTTTTTCCTTTTGCTCCTGCTGCCAACAAGAATGCTCCCATAGAAGCAGCCATACCTATACATATAGTACTTACATCTGGTTTGATGTATTGCATAGTATCATATATAGCCATTCCAGAAGTTATACTTCCTCCTGGAGAATTTATATATAAATGTATATCTTTGTCTGGGTCTTCAGCTTCTAAGAATAATAGCTGTGCTACTATAAGCCCTGCTGTGGCATCATTAACTTGATCTCCTAAGAAGATTATTCTGTCCTTTAATAGTCTAGAGAAGATATCATAAGATCTTTCTCCTCTTCCTGTTTGTTCAACAACTACAGGTACTAATGCCATGGTTTCATACCCCCTTTATTCTATATAATTTACAGTAGCTTTTTTAAGCTACTGTAAATTATTTTACGCATTTAACTAAATTATATTTGCACAACATTATATACTAAACATTCTATAACGTCAACTATATTAGTTATAGCGGTTATTTTATTAAGCTATTGTTGCACTTTCAACTAATAAGTCTATTGTCTTTCTTATTTTTATTTGTCCTTTTATATCTTCCTTATCAGCATCTCTTAAAGTAGTTTCTATTTTTTCTACTTCCATATTGTAAGCAGAAGCCATTTTTTCTAATTCAGCTTTAAATTCTTCTTCTGTTGCTTCAATTCCTTCAGCTTTAGTTATTGCTTCTAATACTAGTGAAGATTTAACTAATTTTTTAGCATCTTCTTTTCTTTCTTCTCTTAATTCTTCCATAGTTCTACCAGTCATCTCTAGTAATTGTTGTAATCCAAATCCTTGATATTGTAATTGGTAGTTAAGTTCGTTTAACATATTATCTATTTGATGCTCTACCATAACTTCTGGTATTTCTATTTCTGTATTTTCAGCAACTTTTTCTACTACTGAATTTCTAATTTCTGCATCTGCTTTATTTTTTGCTTCTTCTTCTAATTTAGCTCTTACATCTGCTTTTAATTCATCTAAAGTATCAAATTCACTAGTATCTTTAGCAAATTCATCATCTAATGCAGATAATTCTTTTACTTTTACATCATTTACTTTTACGTTAAATACAACTGGCTTTCCAGCTAAATCTTCTGAGTGGTATTCTTCTGGGAAAGTAACATTAACTTCAACTTCTTCTCCAACTTTTTTACCTACTAATTGCTCTTCAAATCCTGGTATAAATGTGTTTGAACCTATAACTAAGTTATAATTTTCACCTTTACCACCATCAAAAGCTACACCATTGTCAAAACCTTCAAAGTCTATTATAGCTGTATCGCCATCTTCTAAAGCTTTGTCTTCAACACTTACTAATCTAGCATTTTTTTCAACCATTTCTTGTAATTTAGCTTCAACATTTTCATCACTTACAGTATTCTCAACCTTAGCTACTTCTATACCCTTATAGTTTCCTAATTCAAACTCTGGTTTAACTTCAACATTAAGAACCATAACTAATCCATTGTCTTTGCTTATTTCTTCTATATCTAAATCTGGATTGTCTATTGGATCTATATCTAATTCCTTGATAGCTTCTGGATAAACTTCTGGGAATAACACTTCTATAGCATCATTATAGAAGATACCTTTTCCATATTGAGTTTCTATAACAATTCTTGGAGCTTTACCTTTTCTGAATCCAGGTATATTATATTTGCCTTTGCTTTTATTATAAGCCTTATTTACTGCTGCTTCAAATTTATTGTTATCTACTGTTATTTTTAAAGTAACTTTATTACCCTCTTTTTTAATTAGTTCTGCTTTCATCCTTCTAATCCTCCTAGTGATATTTATGTAATACCCGATAATGGTATCATAATTCATTCTATTTATAATTCAACCACTTAATTATATCACATAAGTTTTTTTATTTACAAGTGTTCCATTAATATCGTTGTACTTATTTGATAAAATTTAATTTTTTGAGTGTTTTTTGCCATTTTTTTGGATAAATACACCTTTATATGCGTATTTCCTCTATATTTATGTCCTCTTCTTCTATCTCCATAATTACAAAACTCTTATACGATACTCCTCTTGGAAGTGAAGTACTTCCAGGATTTATGTAAAGCACACCATTTTTAATTTCTCTAAATGGAGTATGAGTATGACCAAATATAACTATGTCAGCATTAACCTCAGCAGCCTTATTTTCTAACATTTGTGTGCCATATTTTACACCATACTTATCTCCGTGGCATAAAAATATAGTTTTATTTGCTACTTCAAAGACAATTTCTTCTTCTATAGCATCAAAATCACAATTTCCTTTAACTGCAATAATTCCAACCTTAGTCATATTATGAAGATATCTTGAGTCTGTAAAGTTGTCTCCTGCATGAATTATTAAGTCACATTCTTCTAAATATGGTATTGTCTTTTCCATATTTTTAATCATCATATGTGTATCACTTATTATGCCTATTTTCATTACTTCACTACCCTTTTCATAAACTCTTGTTTCATAATTTTTAGTGCATTTGCTCTGTGGCTGATTGAATTTTTTATAACACTAGGTATTTCACCAAAGGTTTTATTATATCCTTTTACTATAAATAAGCTATCATATCCAAAGCCATTTTTGCCCTTTTCTTCAAAGCCTATCATTCCTTCACAAATTCCTCTCACTACAAATTCTTTTCCATCTGGAAAAACTACTGCTATTGCAGAGACAAATCTTGCATTTCTTTTACTCATTGGCACATTTTGCATGGCTTTTAATAGCTTTTCTCTATTTCCTTCATCTGTAGCATGCTCTCCTGCATATCTAGCTGAATAAACGCCTGGTTTTTTTCCTAAAGCATCTACCTCTAAGCCAGAATCATCAGCTATAGCTATAAGTTTAGTTTTTCTAGCTATTGTTCTAGCCTTTATTAATGCATTATGCTCAAATGTTTTTCCATCCTCTACGATTTCTATACCTGCTAAATCAACATCTTTTAGAGAATACACCTCATATTCAAAATCTTTTAAGATTTCACCTATTTCTTCTAGCTTATGAGCATTATTAGTAGCAATCACTACTTCATTACCATAATCCATTCCTAATATCTCATCTGCTATTTCACCTAAAACTTCTCTTTGAAGTCTTATTAGTTCTTTATTCCCTTTTTCTCCTAACTCTAACAATAAATTTAAATCTTTTCTTGAAAAAGGTTTCTCTTCACCAGTACCCTGTACTTCTACAAACTCATACTTGTCAGTCATTATTATATTCATATCTACTTGTGCTTTAGAATCTTCTTCGTAACATAAATCTAGCATATGGGTTTCATTTACTATTCCAACACTAATTGCAGATACAAAATTTGTTATTGGCATTTCTTTTAATGTTTTTGCTTTATATAATTTATAGATTGCTTCAGCAACTGCTACAAACGCCCCCGTTATAGATGCAGTTCTAGTTCCACCATCAGCTTGAATCACATCACAATCTACCCAAATAGTTCTTTCTCCTAGTTTATTTAAGTCTATAACAGACCTTATTGCCCTTCCTATTAACCTCTGTATTTCTTGAGTTCTTCCGTCGATTTTTCCTCTAGATGCGTCCCTTATTTTTCTCTGTTGAGTTGCCCTTGGTAACATTGAATATTCAGCATTTATCCATCCAGTACCACTATTTCTCAAAAAAGGAGGTACTTTTTCTTCCACTGATGCAGTACATATAACCTTTGTCTCTCCCATTTCTATAAGAACAGAACCTTCTGCATACTTTGTATAATTTCTAGTAATCTTTACAGGTCTTATCTGTTCATTAGTTCTATCATAACTTCTGGTCATTTTTTATATCCTTTCTTAATCCTTATATATTTTATAAATTTATTTTTATAAGTTTTAATTTTATTAATCTTATATAATGTCATTTTTCATAATTCGATAGCTTACTGAACTATTCTATCATTAATTATAGTAGTTTTCTACTAAATTAAATGACTTTTTAGCCCTCTAATACAGCTTTTACTTCATCTTTCGATGATAAAGTTAATAATTCTAAAAATCTCTCTTCATCTATAACTTTAATTCCTAAATCATTTGCTTTTGTAAGTTTAGAGCCAGCTTCTTCTCCAGCTAAAACAAAAGTTGTCGATTTACTTACACTAGATGTAGCTTTGCCACCTCTTTTTTCTATCATATCTTTTGCATCATTTCTTTTTAATGTAGGAAGTGTACCAGTCAATACTATTTTCATTCCTTCAAATATTCTTTCTACTGTTTCACCTGTATTCTCTAATGATTTTGTATTTACTCCTACACTTTTTAGTTTTTCTATGACATTTATATTTTTATCTTCCTTAAAAAACTCAACAACACTATTTGCCATTATACCCCCAAATTCTTCTAAATCTTCTAATTGCTCACTTGTTGCAGAAATCACATCATCTAAATCTTTAAATTTTGAGGCAAGTATCTTAGCTGCCTTAACACCTATAAATTTAATTCCCAAACCATTTATAAGTCTCCATAAATCATTTTCTTTTGACTTTTCTATTGAATTTATTAAATTATCAGCAGATTTTTCACCCATTCTTTCTAAATCAACTACATCTTCCTTTTTTATATAATATAAATCAGACACATCTTGAATTATTTTTTCATTTAGCAACAATGTAATTATAGATTCTCCTAAACCATCTATATTCATTGCATCTCTTGATACAAAATGTATAATCCCTCTTCTTATTTGAGCAGGACAAGACATATTTATACACTTTACAGCAGCTTCTCCTTCTAATCTTACTGTTGGTTCTGAACAAACAGGACATTTTTCTGGCATTTTAAAATCTACTTCTTCTCCAGTACGAGCTTCTTTTATAACTTCTAAAACTTGAGGTATTATATCTCCTGCTTTTTGAACCAATACTGTATCATTTATTTTTATGTCTTTCTCTTTTATATAGTCTTCATTATGAAGTGTTGCTCTACTTACAGTAGTCCCAGCAAGTCTAACTGGCTCAAGTACTGCTGATGGTGTTATTGTACCAGTTCTTCCAACTTCTACTATTATATCTACTATTTTAGTTTTTTTCTTTTCTGCTGGAAATTTATATGCAATTGCCCATCTTGGACTCTTTGCAGTATATCCCATCTCTTCCCTTTGTTTTATATTATTTACTTTTATTACCATTCCATCTATCTCGTATTCTAAATTACCTCTATTTTCTGTCCAATGTTCAATATGTTCAATAACTTCATCTATATTTTTACAAACTTTATAACTTTGACTTACTGAAAAACCTAGTTTTTCTAAATATTCTAAGGATTCACTATGACTCTCTAAAGTATAATCTTCTATATTTTCCATATTAAATACAAATATATCTAATGGTCTCTTTGCAGTTAATTTCGAGTCTAGTTGTCTTAATGAACCTGCTGCAAGATTTCTTGGGTTAGCAAATAGTGGTTGTTCCTGTTCTTCTTGTTGTTCATTCACTTTTCTAAAATTATCTTTTGATATATATACTTCTCCTCTAACTATTAACTCTTTTTTTTCATCTATTTTAAGAGGTATACTTTTGACAGTCATTAAATTTTGAGAAATGTCTTCTCCTACGACTCCATCACCTCTAGTTGCTCCTTTTTCAAATGCTCCATTATTATAGGTAAGACCTACTGAAAGCCCATCTATCTTAAATTCAACGACATATTCAACACTATCTCCCACATATTCCTGAACTCTCTTATCAAAATCTCTCAAATCTTGCTCTGAAAAAGCATTTGATAAACTCAGCATAGGAGTTTTATGTACAATTTGATTAAATTTATCTAATGGCTTACCTCCTACTCTATTTGTTGGAGAATCAATTCTCTTTAGTTCTGGATTTTGTTCTTCCAAAGATATTAGTTCTTTCATTAGCTTGTCATATTCATAGTCAGATATCTCTGGGCTATCTTGGTTATAATACCTTTCATTATGATATTTTATTTGTTCTATAAGTTTATTAATTTCATTTTTAACGCTCACTCTTAGCACCTCTTCATATTTTTTAAATTGAATCATTTTAAAATTTCCCTATAATTAATTATTTCCTATTTATATATTTTTTAGTATATCACTTTTTTGACTTTAAATTTATTACAAAAAAAACTCTTATAGTATCTCTAATAACACTAATAAGAGTTTTTTATTTTCATTAGAATTTTTACATATTTAATAACCTTTTGATATATCAACAACATTATCTACAGGTTTATTTTCTATTATATAATGTTTTAAATTATTATAGACCATATTAAATGTTCTCTCTTTATTTTTATCAGACACCCAAGAGTTATGAGGAGTTACTATAACATTTTCACTTTCCCATAGTTTATTATCTTTACTTAAAGGCTCACTTTCAAATACATCTAATGCTACACCTCTAAATTTCTCTACGCATTCTTCTAAATCTTTCTGATTAACTGTATTTCCTCTACCTACATTAATAAATACAGAACCTTCTTTCATAAGATTAAACATATCTTTATTTACTATTCCATCTGTACTCTTTGTAGAAGGCATTGCTACAACTATTATGTCACTTTCCTTAAATACAACATTCATATCCTCAGTAGAAAAACACTTGTCAAAGTATTTTTTGTTGCTTCCATCAGTATTGACTCCCCATATTTCTACACCAAAGGCCTTTAACCTTTTAGCTGCTTCTGATGATATAGTTCCTGTTCCAAGAAATCCAACCCTTTGACCATATAATTCTGATACAGAAAAATCCATTTTCCATTCTTTATTTTGCTGTTGTTTAAAAAATTTTGCACTATTTTTATAAATTTCTAAAATATACATAACGATGCTTTCACCAATAGGTATACTATACCCTCCCCTATTATTAGCTATCTTGATATCTCTTTTTAACACATCTTCTTTTGGGATTTGGTCTATACCTACACTTGTTGTTTGTATATATTTTAAATTTTCCATTTTAGAAATATCCAGTCTGTCAAAAGGATTATATGTAACTAGCACATCTGCAGTGTTTACATCTTCATTATTTTCTATACTATCTTCGGAATAATGTATAACATCATATCCTAATTCATTTATTTTTTTAAATTTTTCTTCTCCATAATTTATTGTAAATAATACTTTCATTTTACTTTCCTCCATCCACTTGTATTAAGATTTTTATATCTTACAGTATAATATGATACTTAACACATATTAGTTAAATTTATTAGAAGATGGTTCTAAAAACTAATTTACTTATGCTCAATTGTTTTTCCTGAAGACATAGCATTGCGTTCTTGAACTAAATTTTCTATTAAATTATTTAATGTCCAATCAATAGATGTCTCAGTTACCATTGCTGTAAAAGGTCTATTTATTCTTACTTTTTTCAATCCTTCTAAAAATGTATTTACTTGTGTACTGGAAATATTATTAAATATTACAGACTTACTTTTAATTCCATTATCACATTCACTTGATATATTCCCATCCAAAATGTCTCTTACTATGTTTTCACCATTTTTATCACTTAAAATGATATGGTCTCTTATTCCAGCAAAATTACTAACATTTTTAATTAGTGATAATTCTTTTTTATTAAAATTTACAAACATAATACACTTCCTGCTGTGTATTTTATCTAGATTATTATTATTTATTTTTTCAAATGACATTTTATCCATCCTTTCATTTATCTATATATTTTAATTTACCCTATCTATTTAAAATAATCAATTTTTACAGATAATTTTTATATTAATACCCCAAATTACATATAACTAATTCAACTATCCAAAACTAATATATAAAATTAGAATAATTAGATTAATATTTACAAATTATAATCTAAAGGAGAGATATGATACCATGAAGACACTACTAAACAAGAATTTTAGCATTAAAAACTTTTCATCTGCTTGGATTATAGTACTTGGTTGTATGTTGATACAAGCTATACCATTTAGTATTGTAGCAAGTATACAGCCCCAATTTATAAGTTATGTTGTAGAAGGAGAAGGTTTTAGCTTAGCATCTTTTTCTCTAATATTTACTTTTGGTACTATTGCTTCAGCAATTGCATCACCATTTATAGGTAAATTATTTTCTAAGGTCAATATTAAGATATTATATTTATTAGGCTGTATAATTTCTAGCATTGCTTTTGCTACATTTTCTATATGTACTGAACTATGGCAATTTTATACGGTATCATGCATTGTACAAATTGGAGCTACAATTATATCTGCGATAGGAATACCAATTTTAATAAGTGCTTGGTTTGATGAAAAAAGTAAAGGAAAGGCTATGGGATTTGCTTTTGCTGGTGGCTCTATTGGTAGTATATTTCTACAACAACTTGTAGTTCGCTCATTAGCATCTCAAGGATATAGCCGTTCTTATCTAATATTTGGGATTGTAGCACTAATAGTTGGTATACCTGTAACATTATTTATGCTTAAAATGCCTAAAGATACTAATGAGAAAATAAGCTCTAAAATAAAAAATGACAAAACATCTAATAAAAAGTCCCCTTCAGTATGGGGTTATACATTAAAAGAAGCTAGAAAGAATAAATATTTTTGGATTATGACAATTGGATTTGCTTTTGTAGGTATATATGTTTCATCATTATCTGTACAATATCCAACCTACCTTAGAAATTATATAAATCCAATTTTAATAGGAACAGTAGGTTCTACTTTTGCCTTATTTGCTCTTATTGGTAATTTATTTGGAGGATTATTATTTGATAAATTTGGTCAAATAAAACCACTGATTATATCTTTTATATTTGTACTTATAGCTACTTTATCATTACTATTTGTTGATAAATCTGCTAATCTTGCATTTGTATTTGCTATTTTAAAGGGTCTTTCTGTATTTGCTTATATGATTGGACCTGCTTATTTAACTGGTACTTTTTTTGGTCAAAAGGAGTTTGGCAGTATTTTTGGGATTGTTCAATTAATTTTTGCAATTGGATTTGCACTTGGTTCAACATTATTTGGATTGCTCGTTGATAATTTTGGTTATAAATTCTCTTGGTCTATTATAATTTTATCAGTTATAATCGCTTATGCTTTACTTATCACAGCTTCTATAGGAATGGCAAAGCTAAATAAGGATAGGTTAGATAAGTTGGTACAATAATTAATTCTTAATTTCTATAAAAATTATACAAAAAAGATGGAGGCTCTAATAACAACTAGAACTCCATCTTTTTATTAATTATATTATAATATAGCTAACTTTCTTTTATTTTTAACAGTGTTATCTATATCTTCATCTTTAACTATAGTAAATGCTTTTGTTGGACATACATTTACACATGCTGGTCCTTCTGGTGAATCTATACAGAAATCACATTTATTTGCTGTCATTCTTTCTCTAAAGCAAAGCTTTCCTTTATCTACATCTTTTAGTGTAACTATATCTATCGCTCCTATAGGACATGCCAGCATACAAGTCTTACATCCTATACAATTTTCTTCATTTATTTTTATTGTATTACCCACCCTAACTATACCTCCATTTGGACAGGCCTTTGCACAAGGAGCATCTTCACAATGTCTACATTGTATTGGAGCACTAACTTCCTTTGTTTTTATGACAGAAAGTTTTGGGTTAAAGTTTATCTCATCTGGACTTTTGTAAAAAATATCTTCATCTGAATGTGCAACCACACATCCTATCATACAAGTTCTACATCCTATGCACTTATCAGGGTCTGCTATAACAAAATAATTCATTATTTAGCCACTTCCTTTCCTATACAATATGTAGTGTGTAATAAATGATGAGATTTTTCTCCTAATGGCTCTACTAGATATTCAGCATATAATTTTTTAATGTCAGGATTTTCATGAGATTTTCTAATTGCCAAGTGTTCGTCATGCACATATGTTGCTTTTGTTCTATTTTCATAGGCTAAGTCTTTATATTCTTCTAGTAAAATTTTTGGCTGACCTCCACCACTTACACATCCAACAGGACAAGTCATAACCTCTATAAAATCTATATCCAACTTTCCTTTTTCTAAATCTTCAAGTACTGGTATTACATTTTTCAGTCCACTTACTACACCAACTCTTAAGTCTAAATCTCCTACCTTAATAGTTGATTTTCTAAAACCACTTTCTCCTCTTACTTGTTTTACTTCTACATTAGGTATACTTTCTCCAGTTATAAGCTCATAACCTGTTCTTATAGCTGCTTCCATAACTCCACCAGTAACACCAAATATAGTTCCAGCTCCACTGTAACTACCTAAAGGGCTGTCAAACTTTTCTTCTCCTAAATTTTTAAAATCAATTCCCATGTCTTTTATTAGGTAAGCTAGCTCTCTAGTAGTTAACACTACATCTACATCTCTATATCCACTAGAATCCATCTCTTCTCTATCACATTCATACTTTTTACATGTACATGGCATTATAGAAACACTAAATATTTTAGATGCATCCACATTATTTATTTCTGCGCCATATGTCTTAAATATTGCACCACCCATCTGCTGAGGTGATTTACAAGAAGATAAGTGATTAGTTAATTTAGGATAATTTTTTTCTATAAATTTAACCCAAGCTGGACAACAAGATGTAAACATTGGAAGAGTTCCACCTTCTGTAACTCTATTAATTAACTCACTACCTTCTTCCATTATAGTTAAATCCGCTGCGAAATTAGTATCATAAACTCTATCAAAATTTAATGCTCTAAGTGCTGCTGCCATTTTTCCAGCACTTAAATATCCTAGATAGTATCCAAAATCCTCTCCTAAAGCTACTCTAACTGCTGGTGCACATTGAACCATGGTAAATACATCTGGGTCACTCAAAGCTTTTTTTACCCTATCTACATCACATACATTATGTGCTGCGAATATAGGTTCATTTATTGATTCTGGTATTTTTCGTTCTTGTTTTTTATCTTTCAAAAACTCAAATCCTTCATCTATAACTGAAGCATAAGATTTACAAATTTGAACACATTGACCACACATAACACATCTATCTAAGTTTATTTCTTGTGGTTTTCCTTCTTCCCCCTCAATAGCATTTACTGGACATACCTTTGAACATTCTCTGCATCCAGTACATAAATCTTTATCTATATTTATTATCATAAACGTCACCCCTTTATCCTTTATTTATTTGTCAACAATAAGCTAAGTGCAGCTTGTCTATTCTTAGCTTTTTTGTCATCTATTGGAGTAACAAGTTTTAATGCATCTTGAGGACATGCGCTTATACAAGCTATTTTTTCGTTGTCTTTACATAAATCACACTTATATGCTATTTTTTTATTTTCTTCCAAAATTACTTGTTCTACTTCTTTCCCATCTTTATATTGTGGAAGTAAATCTATAGCTCCAAAAGGACATGCTAGGAGACAAGTTTTACACCCTATACATTTTTCTTCATTAACAAACATGACGTTGTTCTCTTTGTTTATAGCTTTTTGTGGACATGAATTTAGACAAGGAGCATCTTCACAGTGTCTACATTGTATTGGCATACAGAAAGTATCACCTTTTACTAAATAAAGTCTAGGTATAACTGGTATGTCAACTGTCCCAACCGTATATCCTACATTATTATGTTGGTTGTGCATCGTAAAACAAGCTACTTCACAAGTTCTGCAACCAGTACATTTACTTGGGTCTGCTATTACAAAAGAGCCTATTTTATTATTCATATTATCCCACCTTTCAATTTGTATATTTCTAAGTCCCTAGTTATTTTTATTATATATATTTATATATTTTAGTGTTTTTTCAATACTTATATTTCGCTTGCAATTTTTACACAAATTATACTTATTGGCATATACTTTGTCAGTATCATCAATTACTACTCCACACACTTCACATCTTGAATATTTTTTTTCTTCTTTATTAGCACACATACGCTTCAGTCTCACTTTTTGATAACTCTCTGTGAATTTGCATAGATATTCATTCGTCTTCCTCTTACAAATCCAATAAGAGTTATATTTAATTTTTTAGAAAGCTCTATTGATAAATTAGTTGGTGCTGATTTTGATATTACAATAGGGATTTGAGTCATAGCTGCCTTTAGTATCATCTCTAAAGATATTCTCCCACTTACAACTACAGTCTTATCTTTTAATGATATTTCATTTAAAACACAAAATCCTATTGCTTTATCCATTGCGTTATGCCTTGCTACATCTTCACAGGTCACTATTTTTTTATCATTATCAAATATGGATACACTGTGTACTCCACCCGTATTTTTAAATAATTCTGACGAATTTAAGTTTTTATCCATTATACTGTAAATCGCATCATAATTTATTTTTATATTACTCTCTACAGGAGTACACCTTATATAGTCTAGTGAGTTTAAAAATATAATTTGTTCCTCTTCGTCATCCTGTTTCTCTTGAATAGTTACTTTTGTAACCCGTTCCTTATCATTTATTTCTATATCTAATATGTCTTTTTTATTTTCTATATATCCCTTTGTTCTCAAAAAACCAACTACAAGCTCTTTTAAATTATATGGTGTACATAAAAATGTATTTATGTATTTATCATTTAAAATAAAGCTAAGTGGATATTCTGCAATTATTTCTTCATATTCATTAGATAAATTATATTCATTTATTTTGTTTATTTCTAACTTAAAAGAATTCATGTATTTATAATCTACCAAAGTATAACTGTTTTCAAAAACTTCATCTTTACTATTTTCTTGTGACTTAGCTTTTGAGTATATATTCTCCATAAGATATTTACCCTTCCACTTTTTATAAATCTTTAATCTAATAACTACTAAACATTTGTGGCAGTCATTTTATCTTTAAGACTTTGATATTCTTCTCTTACACATTTTTCTGCTAACTCTTGGTCATCAAGTTTTTCAAGTCTAACAGCACAATACTTGTATTCTGGTGTTTTAGATATAGGGTCTAAATTTGCTATTGTAAGCTCGTTACAAGCTCCAACCCACCACTGATAAGTCATATATGTCGCTCCTTTTTTAACTCTATCAGTTACTGTCGCTCTTGTGATTACACTTCCCCTTCTTGAACTAATTCTAACTAATTCATCATCTTCAATTCCTAATCTATCTGCATCATTACAATTTATTTGAACACGACCTGGCTCATCTTCTAATGAACTAAGTGTTCTACAGTTACCAGTCATAGTTCTTACTGAATAGTGACCAACCTCTCTTACAGTACATAAACTAAATGGATATTCATCATCTTCAACTTCCATAGGAGGTCTCCATTCTGCAGCAAATAAATTACCTCTTCCATTAGGAGTAGAGAATTTTTGTCCTTCATATAGATACATAGTTCCTTTGTCTTCCATACTTTCACTCTTACAAGGCCACTGAACAGAACCTTGAGCCTCTATTTTTTCATAAGTAGCCCCTAAGAAATTCGGACATAATGCTCTAAGTTCATCCCATATTTCTTTAGTATTTTTATAGTTCATAGGATATCCCATTGCTGTAGAAATTTCACTTATAATTTGCCAGTCTGGTTTTACATCTCCTTGTGGCTCTATAGCTTTTCTCATCAATTGGAATCCTCTATCTGCACATGTATATACTCCATCATGTTCGCCCCAAGAAGTAGCTGGAAGTATAACATCAGCATGAAGCGCTGTCTTATTCATAAATATATCTTGAACAACAACAAACTCTAACTCGTCTAAAGCCTCTCTAACTTCTGATGCATCTGGGTCACTTTGTACTGGGTCTTCCCCAAATATATAATAAGCTTTAAGCTTCTTCTCTTTTAACACTAAATTTGGAACTTGAGTTAAACTATATCCATTATTAGGAGATAACTTTACTCCCCAAGCATTTTCAAATTTTTCTCTTATCTTATCATCAGTTACATTTTGATAACCAGGATATACATTAGGAAGAGCTCCCATATCACAAGCTCCTTGAACATTATTTTGTCCACGTACAGGCCCTATTCCAACGCTTTCTCTACCAAAATTGCCTGTAAGTAGAGCAATTGAGGCAAGCCCTTTAACTACATCAACAGCTTGTCCAAATTGACAGACACCCATTCCATAAAGTATCATGGCCTTCTTACCTTTTGCATATTCTCTCATAGCTCTTCTTATAAGCTCTTCTGGAATTCCTGTCATCTTCTCAGCATATTTAGCTGTATATGGTTTAACAATTTCTTTGTACTCATTAAATCCTTGTGTATGGTTTTGAACAAAGTCTTTATTGTAAAGACCTTCTTCTATTAAAACGTTTCCAAAAGCATTTACTAAAACCATATTTGTTCCACCCTTTATAGGTAGATGTATATCAGCAATTCTTGCAGACTCAGTTAATCTAGGGTCAGTAACAATTAACTTAGCTCCATTTTTCTTAGCTTTAATTATTCTATTTGCAACTATTGGATGTGAATCTGCTCCATTATATCCAAATATAAATAAAACATCTGCGTTTTCTATTTCTGGTATAGAATTAGACATTGCACCACTACCTAATGAGTAAGCCAGACCGGCTACAGATGGTGCATGTCAGACACGAGCACAATGGTCAACATTATTGGTTCCTATTGTAGCTCTCATAAATTTTTGCATTATATAGTTTGCTTCATTACCAGGTCCTCTTGCAGAACCAGTCCCCATAATAGAATCAGGACCATATTTTTCTTTAATTTCGTTTAATCTTGAAGCTGTATAACTTATAGCTTCATCCCATTCAACCTCTTCTAGCACACCTTGTTTTCTTATCATTGGTTTTTTTAGTCTAGGTGTTAAAATTTTAGGGTCATTTAGAAAATCCCATCCATAACGACCTTTTAAACATAAACTTCCTTGATTTGTTCTACCATCAGCTGGCTCTGCTCTTAATATCTTGTTATCTTTTACTACTAGATATAATTGGCATCCAGCTCCACAGTATGGACAAACTGTTAAAATTTTCTTCTCCATACATTTCCCCCCTTAGATTTATCCCCTGATGAGTAAAATTTACCTTAAAGATAATGAAGTATTTTTATAATATGCAAAATTTACAAATATTTTGCAATATTATCTATTAAATTCAACAATTTTCTCACAATTCCTTTTAAATTTCAAAAAAAATATGTCATAATAATTCTTATATTTTAATCATCTAATTAAAATATTATAGTTCTTATGACATATTTTTTAATATATGCTTATTTAGATTTATCTAATTTTCACTTAAAACGGCATTTCTACCAATTCTATTTTTCATTCTATAGTGAGTGATTACAGTAAAGATACCACTTCCAATCAGAATCAAATAGTACATAAATCCACCATATAAAAATACTGCATAACCCATTAGAGGTTGAGGGAATACTGATTTAAATATAGTGAAAAATGCTAATTCATTAGCTCCTACATTACCAGGTGTTGGTATTGGTGATATTGCCATATATAAAAAAGCTTGTAGTGTTAATATATAAATATAGCTATAACCTTGTAAATTAAATGCTTTATATATCCAAAAAGAAACACTAAAGTAAGCACTTAATTGAATAAAAGTCACTATAATAGTTAAAATCAATACTTTTTTATTTTTAGCAAAAAAACTTATTGCTTTACTATAATCATCTATAAAATTTTCTATAGAGTCTACTTTACTCTCTAGGAATCTTAAAAACTTAATTTTTGCTAAATACTTTATTGAAACTCTCATAAAATATTTTATTTTTTGAGGATTTAAAATAACTAAAATTATCATAATTAAAACAAATGAATTAATTGCTATTCCTAGAAACACTAAGGGCATGATTACTTTCATTTGTTTTTCTAGCATAGCTAGATTCATTAATACTAATATTGTGCAATAAACAGTAACTACTATTTGAAAAATAATAGACTTATTTGTAACAACTGCACTTGCTTTACTAAGTGGCATTTTGCATTTTTTAAGTACATATATCTGTACTGGTTGGCTTCCTGAAGCAAATGGAGTTATTAGATTATAATAAAATCCCATAATGGCTAGCTTGAAACCAATAAATCTAATATTGACTTTGTGAGTACTTTCTATAATTATCTTCATTACTAATCCTTCAAGCATTATGTGAGACATTATTGCCAGAGCCCCTACAAATAAAAACTTTTTATCTACCATAGTTATAACATTTGATAACATCTTAATATCTAATGTTTTAAATACCAAGTAAATTGTTATACCTATTAGTAAAAATAAAAATGTATACTGTAGTAAGCTCTTTCTAATATTTTTTAGTTTATCCATTAGAAAAACCATCCTTTGCTCAAGATTTATATTAAACATCATATTATTAGTATACACTACTAATATTAATATTTTATAACAAAATACCTTACAATTTTGTCATTTGCAAAAAATATTAATCTATAAATTAAATTTTAATATATATATTAATATTTTACAAACATTTTGTAGATATATACAGTATTTGCACTGAGTAATACGTTATTATACCCACTTATATCCTATCCCCCATACAGTCTCTATTGTATAAATATCATAAGATTTAAACTTGCTTCGTATATTTTTTATGTGTTCTGTAATAACACTTATATCACTTTCTCCATCAAATCCATACACATGCTCATATATTCTTTCTTTTGAAAAGACTTGTCCCTTATTTTTTGCTAGAAATTCACATATTAGATACTCACTCTTAGTAAAATTTATCTTATTATTATCAACAGAAATTTCTTTTCCCAAAAAATTAAATTGAACATTTGATATAGTTAATGAATTTTTTTTCTCTCTATTTTCTCTTCTCAAATGAGCATTTATTCTGGCTCTTAACTCACCTACACCAAAAGGCTTTGTAATATAATCATCAGCCCCTATACCAAGACCATACATAACATCACTTTCCATATTTTTAGCTGTCAAAAACAATATTGGGCAATCAACCTTATTTCTTATACTTTTACATACTTCAAAACCATCCATTTTAGGCATCATTACATCTAATATTATTAGATTAAAAGGATTATAGTCAATATCAAGAATATTTTCTACATCACTAATTACCTTTACTTCATGCCCATCTCTCTTTAATATATTTTCAATTAACTTTAACATATCTAATTCATCATCTACTACTAGTATCTTAGACACACTAACACCTCCATTACATATTTAATGACACTTTAATTTATATATTTAATTATATCTTTATAAATTTATATAAAATCTCATACTATTATATTATAACTTACAACAATTAATTAATATTTTACAATAAAATCATTTTAACACTTCAAACATAAAAATTTTATATTTTAAACGCTTAATATTTATTTTACAATAAAATTGCCGAAAAGCCCCCTTCTTTAGATGTGGGGATGAAAGGCAAGGTCTTAATATAAATAAAAGTCA